>JBMFUH010000021.1:14613-19201 GCA_049966735.1 Isosphaeraceae bacterium | reverse complement strand
ATCCTGAAAAACAAGACGAACCCGACGCGGGGCCAGTCTCCCAACGGCCAGCGAGGCAAGTAGCTGGAAGCGGGATGCCTGGCTGGCGGCTCGACCGACCTTCCGACCCGATTCGTGAGATTCGTGGGATTCGTGGTTCCTTCCTGGTCGAAAGCCACCCGGACCGGTCTGCGCTTCCCGCCCGACACATTCGGTTCGCGGGGTTGGGCAGGAATGCCCAACCTACTTCGTGAACCAAGGTTCTTGACCTGTCGGGATCTGGCCAACAGAGTGGTGGGGAGCGAGGAGTGCTCCTCCGTCGGAGTAAAGTCCGAAGCCTGGCATGGCTCCCTCGCGCCTTCCTTCCTCTTGGTTCATAAGGCAACGCGTCATGCTCACCCTTCGTTTTGCTTCGCGGATCGCATTGCTGCTCGTTCTGACCGCGCCGGCGCTGGCTGCCGATGGCGGCAAACCGGTTCCCCGACGCGTCTATGCTCATCTGCTCGACCCGCGCGAGCATCCCGACTACGACCGCCGCGCGGTGAAACCGCCAAGCTGGGAGACGTTCGGCAATCGGACCCACTTCACCTGCCTGCGCGGATTTGGCGTCGAGAAGGACCGAATTGTCGGCCACGTGCGGGAACTCGACCGGTTCACGAAGCAGCACGAGCTGGGCGACGTGATCTGGCCGTCGTATCCCATTCTGTTCGCGCAAAACCTGGGCGACCTGGCCGACGAGATCAAACGGCGTGGGTTCTTCCTCTTTGACATCTGGGGCTACGTGCCGGGGTCGGGCCCCGGCGGTTACTGGCAGCAGTTTCGCGTGCCGACGGAAGCCCTCAAGACGCTCACATCAAAACTGGGCGACCACTGGCTGGGCACCGACATCGGCGAGCAGGACGGCCGCTACATTGGCGGCTACGCCGATCAGATGACGCCGGCGTCGGCGTCGCGGTTCGACCAGTATCTCAACTTTCAACGACACTTCGAGCGGATGAGTGACGATCTGGGGCATCGCCACGCCACGCTGGTATCGTTGAACTTCGGACACTATCTGCTCAAGGAGGGCACCTTCACGCTCATCGGTGCCGAGACGGCGCAGGCGTTGCCGAACAACCAGGTGTACTATGCTTTCATCCGGGGCGCGGGGAAGCAGTACGGTGTCCCCTGGTTCGGCAACGCGTCGGTGTACAACCGCTGGGGCTACAAGTCGTATGGCGGCTCAGGGGGCAGCGGCGGCGATTCCCACGGGCCGAATAAGGGGACAAGCCTCAGCTTGTTGAAACGGCTGCTCTATAGCCACATTCTGTACAATTGCGTGGCCGTGGGCTTCGAGAACGGCTGGCTCAACGGAGAGACGCTTTCGCCGATCGGCCGGATCCAGCAGTCGGCCCTGCGCTGGGTGCGGCGGAACGGCGAGCCTGGCGTGTTGCAGACACCTGTCGCGCTCCTGCTCGACTTCCACGCCGGATGGACGTTTCCCAGGCATCTGTACTCGGGGCACGTCTATCGCGTCTGGGGAAACCTGCCGTACGAGCAAGGAGACTACCTGACCGACGGCATCCTCGATTTGCTCTATCCCGGCTACCGGGATTCCTCATACTGGCACGACGAGTCGGGCTTCATCGCGCCGACGCCCTACGGCGACATCGCCGACTGCCTTTTGAGTGACGCGCCGGGCTGGCTTCTGGAGCGCTATCCGGTGGTGGTCGTGGCCGGCGAGCTGGCCGGCGGGCGGGAAATTCGCGACAAGCTTCAGCGTTATGTCGAACACGGAGGGCGGCTCGTCATGACCTCCGGCAACCTGGCGAAGCTTCCCGGCGGCCTGGCCGGCCGTACCAAAGTGGACAGGACGCTCGTCGCGACTTGCGGCCGGGGGACGCTCACCGTCATCGTCAGTCCCTTCGGCGTGGAGAGGAACGCGGCGGACAGGGCGCGAATTCGCTCCGAAGTCGACCGCCCGTTGCCGATGCCTTACGTCTTGACCCGAGAAACGCGCGCGGTGCTCGACGAGGTCTTCCGGCAGCAAATGCTCTTCGATGTGGGTAGAAATCTTAGCGTAATCATGTGTAAAAAAGTAACATGTAGTTACACACTGGGCATCGTTAACAACGGCTGGACGGAGCGGGCGTTAGAGATCAAGTCACTGATCGGGCCGATCCAGTCGATCCGCGAGCTGGCGCTGGACACGAGCGAGCGGTCGGCGGAGGGGTTCTTGCCCGAAGAAGCCGATGGCAAGGGGCTCGGCAGGAACACAAGGTCGACGATCGCCGGGGGCGACATCCGCGTCTTCGAGGTGAAGGTGAAGGAATCGGGCGTGGTGGAGATCGCCCACAAGACACCGCCGGCGCGCCCGCGCGGCCGGTGGCTCACCTTGCGTGATCAGGGGTCGATCAAGGAATCGATGCTGGCCCGGCCGACCTTCTTCGAGCAGTTCGACGGCGTCGTGGTCGACTGGCGTCGGCTGCGCGATCGCGAGGGCCCGGCGCTTGCCGGCGAAGCAGGCTGGATCGGCCGCCAGGGGCTGCACGTGGCCGTCGACCTCAGTTCGGGGCTCGACCTTTACCCCGCGCTCCGACTGGTTGACAACGATCAGATCGATTTCAGCCTGAGCATGACGACTGTCGCCGACGTGCTGCACAAGATGGGTGTCATCGGATCTCGCGACCTCATCCTCAGCCTGCACCGGCATCCCGAGAACAACTTCACCAACGAGCAGACGCGGGCCGCATTTGTGGCGTCTCTCAAGGAAATCTGCCGACGGGCCGGCGAGAAGGAGGTGAAAGTCCACCTGCGGCAGGCGTTCGGCAAGCCTCCCTGGAGCCTGGGGGAGATGGCCAGTCTGATTGACCAGGTGGGGGCTTCAAATCTGCGAATCGCCGCGAGCACGGCCCTGCTGGCGCACTTCCGGGTCCCGGTCGAGACGGTCAAGGCGCTACAAGGCAAGCTGGGCCTCTGGCTGCTCGCGGCACCGGAGGAAGACGTCGCCGGCGACCTCTGGAACGTACACGCCCCGCTCCACCGTCATGCGGCGTCGGAAGCAGTCCGTCGCTGGTTGTCTCTGTCACCCGATCTGCCGCTTGTGAGCGATGCCGTACTCACAGGCCCGGACGAGGAGTACCTCGAGGCGATGGCCATCCGCGGTATTGCCAGGTCTGATCAGTAAATGAAATTTGACAGGTTGCCGAAGGGATGCTTCCAGACGGCGAGCTCTTTCCTCAATCTTTCCAGGGGCTTGCCGTCGTTGTGGACGTACCAGCCAATCGGGCCGATGACAACCGCCGGGGCGAACAGCCAGCAGAGAAGCCGGCGCCCTCCTCGCTCCCAGAAAAACAACGCCGCCACGATGGCCAGCACCATGAGGCCGCTGGAGACGATCAGGCCCAGGCGATCCTGTGATGGGAAAGAACCATGCGATGGAGGAAGCGGACTTCGATCAGGATGAGCAAGCAACCGCCCAGCAGGACGAGCACGAGCAGACGATTGAGTGTCCAACCAGCGCGAGCAGCCATACCGTTGTTCCTTTCGCCCTGTCGCGGACAGACGGATCATAGGCACAAAAACCAGGTATCGCAGGGCCCGCTGTGCGGGCCAAATGCCCGGCTGATTTCCAGCAAAGCCTGAGCCACGAATTGATGTTTGCCGGTAGGTGCTGACATATAGAGGATTGTTTACCTACATGGCCTCTTGCAGTCCCGACTTGACCAGCCACCAGTTCGCGGGGTAGCTGGTGGCGAAGCCGACGATCATCGCGATCTGCATCAAGAACCAGTATGTGGCCGTGTCGGGCTTCGGCGCGTAATCGAAGAGCACCAGGCGATTCAGCGCCATGGTCGCGTACATGCCAACCTGGAACGCGACCAGCGGGATCGTGTCGGCCTTGATGGCCGCCTTGAGGCCCTCGCCCAAGCCGAGGCCGCGCGTCGGGGCGATCGTGAAGTACTGGAAGACGATTCCCAGCCCGTAGGCCAGCACGAAGTCGACGAGATACGCTGTCCCCAATTTCGAGCCGAAGAGAGTGACTCCCAGCAGGAAGATCCCCCACTCGCCGATCAGGTCGCCCACTGCGCAGCCCGCGCCGCGGTTGCGCAGCCCGCGCCGCGGTGGCTCGTGGCCACGAGGACCGTCTGCCGGAAGGGCTTCCGAGTTTTGTCGCCCTCATGCTCGTGACCCTCGGCTCCGTGCCCGGAAGAATGAGCCTGTTGCGCGGCGGGTCGCCCCAGAACCCAGTAGACCCACAGGCCGAGCGGACCGGAGTAGAGAGCGGTGATAGGCCAGACGAGGTTCATGATGGCCATCTTCTGACGGCGGCCGCCCATGATGTCGCCCATGATGATCAGCGCGCAGACCACGGACACGACGAGAAAACCTTGCGCGACGGTCTCCAGCCATCCAGGCGACATGGCGGGCCCCCGGTTATCGCGGGCTCGGCATGTCGTTTCGTAACGAGCAAACCCGGGGCCAAACTCCCTTGCCTGATGCGGCCGTGAAGCGCAACATGGGATCAAGGCAGGTTGTCTCACCGTCGCTTGATCGGTTCGAGTGCCGCGTTCGTCCTACTGGCTGTTCCCGTCAACACTCCTCGGCCGGCCATCGTGCCGGATGGGCT
>JBMFUH010000021.1:0-14603 GCA_049966735.1 Isosphaeraceae bacterium | reverse complement strand
CGGATCACCGCCATGAAACAGCTCCTGATCCTCTCCTTTGCGCTTTTGGCTGTCGCGTCGCCTGCCCTGGCGATCAACCCGGTTGTCCGGAGCATGAAGCCGATGGGCGGCCGACGAGGAACCGAGGTCGTGGTCACCCTGAGCGGCCAGCGGCTGGCCGACACCCAGGGCGTCCTCTTCTACGAACCCGGCATTGTCGCCACCAAGATCGAGGCGGGGAAGGACGACCAGGTCAAGGCAACCTTCAGGATCAGTCCCGACGCGACGCCGGGCCTGTATGACTTCCGCCTGCGGACCGCGACGGGAATCAGCCCGCTGCGGACCTTCAGCGTCGGCGTGCTCGAAGAGGTCGAGGAAAAGGAGCCGAACAACGACTTCACCAATCCTCAACCAATCCACATGAATGTGACTGTTAACGGCGTGGCCGCCAACGAGGACGTCGATTATTACGCGGTGCGGGCGAAGAAGGGAGAGCGGATCACGGTGGAGATCGAGGGCATTCGCCTCGGGCTGACCCTTTTCGATCCCTACGTGGCCATCCTCAACTCCAGGCGGTTCGAGCTGGCGTCCAACGACGACTCGGCACTCACCTATCAAGACGGGCTCGCCTCGCTGGTCGCCCCCGAGGACGGGACCTACATCATCCTGGCCCGCGAGGCCGCCTACAAGGGGAACGCCAACTGCCTGTACCGCTTGCACGTCGGCAACTTCCCCAGGCCGACGGCGACCGTCCCGGCGGGCGGACAGCTTGGCGAGACGCTCGACGTGCGCTGGATCGGCGACGTGCTGGGCGATACCAAGACCAGCCTGACCCTGCCGACAAGCCGAGATCGCCACTTTGGCCTGCTCGCCCACGACGAGCAGGGCATGGCCCCCTTCTCCAACGCCTTCCGGCTCAGCCCCCTGGGCAACACGATCGAGCATGAGCCCAACGACTCACTGGCAACCGCCAATGTGTTCACCCCACCGATGGCCCTGAACGGCACGATCGGCAAGGCGGGCGACCTGGACCGGTTCGTCTTCCGGGCCAGGAAAGGCGAGCGCTATCACGTCCGCGTCTACGCGCGGCAAATCCGCTCGCCCTTGGATTCAGTCCTGTCCATCTCGACCAAACAGGGGAGCCGGGTCGCGGCCAACCATGATTCCGGCGGCCCCGATAGCTACGTCCGGTTCGTCGCGCCGGCCGACGGCGAGTACGTCGTGACGATGGCCGATCAGCTCAAGAAAGGGGGGCCTGATTACACGTATCGCGTCGAGATCTCGCCGGTTGAGCCTGCCCTCGGGCTGAGCACGCCCCGTGAATCGCTCCGCCGCGGGACCGGGGTGCAGGCGCTGGCGATTCCCCAGGGGAACCGCCAGGCGATCCTGATCAACGCCTCCCGCGCCGAGTTTCGAGGCGCGGTGTCGCTCTCCTTTGCCGGCTTGCCGGCGGGAGTGTCCTACGAGGCCGACCCGATCTCGCCCAGTACGACGGTTGTCCCCGTTCTCTTCACCGCCAGCCCGGATGCCAACGTGACGGCAACCCTGGCCAGTGTTGCGGGCAAGGTCGCTCCTCCCGGCCCGGATGTTCCCAGCGAGTTCACCTCGATTGCCGAGCTGGTGCTGGGACAGAACAACGTGCCGTTCTGGACCCGCACGCTCGATTCGCTTGCCGTGGCCGTGACGGAGCCCGCGCCGTTCTCGATCGAGGTCGTCGAGCCCAAGGTTCCGCTGGTCCGCGGCGGGTCGATGGAGCTCAAGGTGGTGGCGCAGCGCCAGCCCGGCTTCAAGGCGCCGATCGCCGTCTCGCTCCCCTGGAATCCGCCGGGCGTCTCGTCCCGCCGCGAGTCGGTGATCCCCGAGAACGAGGACAGCACCACGATCTTGCTCAACGCCAACTCGGGCGCTCCGCTCGCCACCTGGCGCATCGTCGTGAACGGCACATACACCGAGATCCCCCCTGCTCCGCCGGCCAGGCCGGGAGCCCCGCGCCGACGCCGGCGCGGAGGACGGCTGACCGTCTCATCCCAGCTCGCCAGGCTGACCATCGCCCCTCGTTTCATGACGCTCAAGTTTAACTCGGTGAGCGTGGAACAGGGGAAGGACGTCGACCTCGGCGTGACGATCGACAAGGCCGTGGATTTCCCGGGCGAGGCGAAAGTGACGCTGCTCGGTCTGCCCAACAAGGTCACCACCGATCCGCTCACGATCACCAAGGACAGCACCGACATGGTCTTTCACATCAAGACCGACAAGACCTCTCCGGTGGACCAGCTCAAGAACCTGTTCTGCCGGGTGGTGATCACCCAGAACGGCGAGCCGATCACCCACAACCTGGGCAGCGGCAAACTGCGGATCGACAAGCCGCTGCCCCCGCCCAAGACGGCGCAGGGGAAGGGCAAGCCAGCCTCAAAGTCTCCGGCCTCCAAAGAGGTCGCATCATCCAGGCCGCTCAGCCGGCTCGAAAAGCTGCGGCTCGAGAGCAAGGCCCGCGCCGCCAAGCCCTCCGAGCCGAACTGATCAGCGTGGGACAAGGCTCCAATATTGGAAATTGATGTAAATATATTATACTTAATATTATGTTAATTTATGACAAGATTGGAATCTTGTCCCACGAGGATTCGGTTTGACTGCCTCAGAACTCTTGCAGGACCTCGACCATGGCGCGGTCGAGCTTGCGCCCGTGCCAGTTCTCGTACTTGACGTCGGCCCGGCCGCTGTCGCGGACGCCGAAGCTGCCGACGAAGTTCCAGAGGGCCCAGCCCCAGCCCGCTTCCTTGTACAGGCCGAGCATGTCGCGCATCCAGGCCAGGGCGACCTTGTGCGGAGTGTGCTGGTGCACGCCCCACTCGCCCACGAACATGCCGACGCCCTTCTTTTCCAGCTCTTTCCAGGGGTCGAAGAGCGTGCGGCGAATCGTCTCGCGGTCGACGATCTTGCCGTTTCGCTCCTTGAGCGGCCACGTCGGCTCGGGCCAGCTTGGGTTCCAGTGAGCCCACGATGCCTTGTAGTGGGTCAGCGGAATCGGGTCGTAGGAATGAATGTCGGCCGCGACATTCAGGCCCAGCAGCTCCGTGATCGGCGTGCGGGCCCAGTTGCGGCCGTCGATGATGATCAGGCGGTCGGCGTCCTTGGCCCGGATGGCCCGGACGAGTTGCTCGGTCACCTTGCGCAATTCCTCGGGCTTGACCTTGTTGTCCGGCTCGTTGAACAGGTTGAAGCTCAAGTGGCTGTTGGGAATGCCCTTGTACCGCTCGGCGAAGACCGACCACTGGTAGGCGCACAACTCGGCCGGTTCGCTCTCTTTCCAGAGGTTGGTCTTCTCGGGAGGGGTGATCTGGCCGAACCCGGGCGCGATGTGGAAGTCAAGCAGCAGGTGAATGCCGTGCTGCTTGCCCAGCTCGACGGCCCGGTCGATCTGCTTCAAGACCGGCTCCTTGAGGTTCCTGGGCTCGTCGGGATCGGTCCAGTCATGGTAGTTGAGGGCGACCCGCAGGAAGTTGAAGCCGAGATCCGCGACGTCGGCGAAGTCGCGCTCGTCGAAGAGCGCCCGCCGCCGGCCCCGGTAGGAGACCGGCAAGTTGAAGCCGCGCCAGTAGGGCAGCTTGTGGGGATTGGCATCGGGAAGCGCGGGGCGCTTCTCGTCGGCCAGCAGGCCGCGGGGAGCAAGACTCCCCATCCCGGCCGACGCCAGCGTCAGACGCAGCAAATCACGGCGATTCATGTCTTTAATTCCTTAAAAGAAACAATCAAGGCATCGACATTGAATGCCTCGCTCTCGAACTCGTTCCCACGTTTCGCGTGGGCATGCTTGGGGGGACGCTCCGCGGCCCAACCTGGGCAACTGATCAACGTGGGACAAGATCCCAATCTTGTCCATTGACTAATGCATAGCGATGACAAGATTGGAACCTTGTCCCACGAAGACTTGACTCCTCGTTCCCACGCCTGCGGCCCCGGATCGTGTCGGGCCGATCGGAAGATGCGGCGTTCGGCGAGAAGTCTCATCCTCTCACTCCACCTTGCCAACGAGCGGTGGCCGTTTGGTCGAGCCGAAGCCGACGTTGGTCTCCGAGTTGACCGTCACCTCGTTCCCCGAAAACTTGAGCGTGAGCGTGAGGAGAAACGGGGTCTCGGTGAAGCAGACGCGGGCGTTGTACGTGTTGTCGGCGGTCCAGCCTCCGCTGGCTGCCGCCGGCTGTTCCCCGAGCATGGGCATGGGCAATCGCCCCTTCTGCCACTGGCCATGACCGCAGGTGATTTGATGGTCCTTCCCGGCGCTGCGCAGCACGAGCGTGTCGCCGCCGTCGCCGCGGTCCAGCACCAGCGCTTCCAGCTTGGCCGGATTGGGCGCGAAAGTGAATCGCTTGCCGACGACCTCGGCCGGCTTGCCCGAGCCCGCGACGAGAGGCAACGAAAGACTCGCGAGCTTGCTGACCAGCTTCTGGTGAGCCTCCTCATTCTTCGGCTGCATGTCCCGCTTGAAGGCCGGCAGCAGCTTGTCCCAGACCAGGTCGAGCACGGCCTGCATGTTCTTCACGCCGCTGGTGATGGCGACCACCGCGTCTTGCTCCGGCATCACGATGCAATACTGTCCGAAGGCGCCGTCGCCGCGATAGGCGCCGTGGCGACACCGCCAGAACTGGTAGCCGTAGCCCTGGTCCCAGTCGCTCTTGGGATTGCTGCCGTTGGAGGTCTGGCGCGATGTGGCCGCTTCGACCCAGGCGACGGGCACCGGCCGCTTAGCGTACGAGACACCAGCACCACCAGAGAACATCCCGCGCCCCCATCCTCCCTTTTGCAGGTAAAGCTGACCGAACTTGGCGATGTCTTCGGTGCGGATGCTCAGACCGTAGCCGCCGGCCGAGATGCCTTGCGGGCTCGTCTCCCAGGTCGGGTCCTCGATTCCCAGCGGCTCGAACAACCGGGGCTTGAGGTAGTCGAGCACGGTCTTGCCGGTCGCCTTCTGAACGATCGCCGAGAGCATGTACGTTCCCGACGTGTTGTACAGGAAATGCGTGCCGGGCTTGAACGGCACCTCGTGCTTGAGGAACGTCTTCGTCCAGGGCTCCGTCGGCGTGCGCGCCGGTTCGGTCACGTGGCCGGTGGACATCCGCAAGAGGTCGTGCACCCGCATGGCCTGGAGGTTCTTGCTGGGCTGGGCAGGTGCATCATCCGGAAAGAACTTGAGCACCTCGTCATCCAGGCTCAGCTTGCCTTCCGAGATGGCCAGCCCCACGGCCGTGGAGGTGAAGCTCTTGCTCAAGGAGTACAGCGAGTGGCGCGAGCGGGCGTCATAGGGCGCCCACCAGCCCTCCGCGACGACATGGCCGTGACGCACGAGCATGAAACTGTTCATGTACTCGATGTTGCGATCGGCAGCCTCGACGAACTCCAGGACCGCGGCCGAGGAGACCCCCTGCGCCTCGGGACTGCTCCGCGGCAAGTCGCCGGCATGGGCCAGAGGATGAAGCAAGGCGAGAAGCGCGAGGGAGAAGAAGACGTGTTTCATGCTTGGAACCCTGGGGTGTTGAGGCGAGCCGGATACAGGACCTCCATCTTCGCCCCCCGCGCGGCGGTTCGCAAGAAGTTTGTCCGTATGGATGCGTTGATGGGGAGTTCGAAGCGCCAACCATGGTTTTGGGTAGGGCCCGCCGTGTGGACCAGGGGCATCACCGGAAGATCGGTCCGCACAGCGGACCCTACGGGTGGCTTGCGAGAGGCGAAGAAATCCGTCGCCATGTGCTTCTTAAAGTCTGGACCGAAAGGTGTGGTGACCGCATTGTAGGGTGGGTGAAACCCACCGTATTCCAGAGACAGTAGCGAGGATGCCGGGTTCCTCGTTCCCACGCGGAGCGTGGGAACGAGATAAGGGACCCGTCGCCATGAGCTTAGTCCGCGCGGCGGTACTTGAGCAGAAGCGATTGCATCCGGTTCGGCAGCTCGACCTTCAGGCCCTCGTTCATGAGTGATTCCCCGGTGGCCGTCGTGGGGCGTTCGCGGTCGAGATCGATCAACTCGTAGTGTGCGCTGGGCTCGAGGCCCTTGAGCTTCAGCCGCCTCGACGTCTGGTCGCTCTGGGCTCTTCGAAACGCTTGCACCATCCCCGTCCCCTTTTCAGGGCGGTCGAACTGCCAGGCGATCCAGTTTTTCTCCGAGAGGCTGTACGGGGTGAGCGGGTAGTAGTCGCCGAGGAAGAGGTCGGCGACCTGCTTCCAGTCGGCGAACCGCTGGCGCATCGTCTCCCAGTCGACCCGCGCGGCATTCGCCGGGTAGCCGATGCCCAGCGAAGGGGTCAGATGACTGCGCACGGCGTAGACATTGTCGTAGTAGACTCCGGTCCCGTAATAAGGGACCCAGAACGAGAGCCCGTAGGTGTGCCCCTGGTTACCGACCAGCATGTCGGGAGCGTTGGGAAGCTGGGGAGCCTGGAAATCGCTACGTAAGAGGGGGACAGCCCTGCGGAGCGTTTCCAGATCGTTGCGCCGGCCGCCCGAGGCACAGCTATCGATGAGCAGTCTGGGATGCCGCCGCCGCAGTTCGTCCCAGAAGGCCAGATAGCCTTCAACGTGGCGGATCTCGGTGATCCCCTGCCGGTCGGCCGCATCGTTCGACCTCCAGAAGCCGAGCGGATCGATGTTGAAGTCTTGACGGTACAGGTCGATGCCCTGCTCGGTGAGGAAGCGGTTGATGTGGTCCGTGAGCCACTTCCGGGCCTCGGGGTTGCCCAGGTTCAAGAGCCGATCGCCTCCCTGCCCCAGCAGCCAGGCGGGATGGTTCTGGAAGAGCCAGCTTCCGGCGTGCACGCGCTCGGGCTCGAACCAGAGGACGGTCTTCATGCCGCGGGCGTGAGCGTGATCGGATACCGCGCGGATGCCCCGGGGAAACCGCGCGGGGTCCGGTTGCCACGTGCCCGTCTCCGGCCAATCGTGACAGGGGTACCACCCCGCGTCCATCCACCAGTAATCAAGCTTGGCGCCATGGTCGAGATAGGCGTCGATGTAGCCGATCTCGCTGGATTCCGACTGGTGCAGGCCCATGCAGGCGGAAGTGAACGGCGCCGGCGGCGCGCCTCCCGGACGAGGGATATTGTGCGCGACCATCCACCGCCGCCAGGTGTTCTGCGCGCGGATCCGGTCCCCCTGCCAGAACTGGAGCACGACCAACGGACCGCGCGCCTCCTCACCGGGTAGGAGTGTGAAATGGGTCAACTGCTGTCCCCCCGTGACGCGCAGGCCCCTGCCGCCGTCGCGTCGAAACCGTGCGGACCACTGTCCTGGCCAGCCGATGACCGCGATCAGGCCGCCGCCGTCGTACGCCAGGTTGAAGTAGGGATACGCGCCGTTGGTCGGCCGGCCGCCGTTGGGCGCGAAGGCATGATCGGCACCGGCCGGCAGCGGGGTCTCGTGCGGCTCGTAACTGTGCGCCGAGCAATTGTCTCCGGTCTGGTGGTGCAGGACGAACTCGCCCGCCGCGGCACGCTGGAGCACTAGAGCGGTTTGCAGTCGGCTTGCGCACTCATTGAATATCGTAGGGTCCGCTGTGCGGACCAATTGCTCTGGCCGTCGGTCCGCACAGCGGACCCTACGGTGAGCGATCGACCCGAAAACCGCTCTAGGTCGAGCGCCTGGATCTGCTCGAGGACCGGCGTCGGCTGCCTTCCCGTGTTCTTGAAGAAGAGGGTCCACTCGACACTGGGAAAGTCAAGATACTCGATCTCGCGACAGCGCACGGCGAGGCCGGTGCGGGGATCGGTCCAGGAGAGCAGATGCTCGACGCGCTGGTCGTCGATCTTCGTCTCCCGGCTCTGCCCTTGCCACGACGGCAGCAGTTCCGCCGACGGCCTCCCGCCGTAGCGAATCGAGAAGAAACCGCCTTCCCGGACGGGAGCCTTGACCAGATGAGTGCGCACCCACTCGCTCTTGCGGTTCATTTCCTCTGTCGCGGTCTTCTCCGGGGCTGCAGTCTCCGCGACGCTGGCAAGAAAGGCCAGGCAGGTGAAAAGGGCCGCAGCCGCGCTTGACGCCCTCGGCAAGCTCATCGATTTCTCCTTTGTCGTTGAGGGAGGGGGATGCGGCGGTCTCGATCTCATCCGCCGCGCCGTGTGTCATACTATCCCTAGGAGAGGCTCGCCGCCAGCAAGACGGCACGGGACCGACGGTCCTTTGAATTGTCTCACCTGGCCACTGGCTCCTTGCCCTCGGGCTGGGATCGAACCAGCATGGAGTTGTTACGAAGAGGCAATTCGCTGCCCAGTTGGAGGAATCCCTCATGAAGGCATCTTTGCACATGCTTCCCGTTCGCACCTTATTCGGGGCTGCCGTGGTCCCGCTTTTGTTGCTCTTCGGTCCCCAAACCGGCCTGGTCGCCCGCGGGCAGGTAGGAGAAAAGACGCAAGCCGTGATCTTGCCAGCCGGTCCGTTCAGCCCGGACCTGAAGCCCTGGCAAGAGATCGGCAAGGCCCGGTTCGACGCCGATGAATCTCAGACGCGGGCCGGTCACCGCTCGGGGCGGATCACCCTGGCCCCCGACGTGACGCCCGCTTACCAGCAATTCCGCCAGGACTTCCACCGCGACATCCGCGCCGGCGACGAGCTTCGCGCGACGGTCTGGGTCAAGTCGCGAGGCATCAAGAACGTGCGCGGGCCCTACCTGGCGCTCGAGTTCGTGGACGACCGCGGCCAGCGGCTGGCGATCGCGCACAGCGGAGCGATCACGGGCAAAGACAAGGAAGGCTGGGAGCAACTGACGGCCGAAGGGACCGTTCCCTCGGGGACGTTCGCCGCGCGGGTGAACCTGGTTCTGCACGCTCACGGCATGGGATGGTTCGCCGACCCGATGCTCGTTCGCACCGACCGGCCCAAGCTCTGGCCCGAACTGGGCGATCGCCAGCGCGTCGTCACGATTCAGGGCGATCGGATCGTGCAGCCTCACCTCGGCGGCGTGGGCTTTCATGCCTTCCATCACAGTTTCCCGGTGTCGCGGACCGAGCTGGATGAAGTGATCATCAAGCGATGGCGCGAGCTCCGGCCTTCGTTCACGCGAGTCAATCACGAGATCCGCTGGAATCACGCCATGCTCGACCAGATGGCCATGCATCTCCAGTACATGAAGGACACCGGAACCGAGCTCTACGTGACCACCTGGGACCCCGAGGTCACCAAGACCGAGGAGGGTCGGCGGGCGTATGCACGGAAGGTCGTCGATCATCTCGAGTACCTGGTCCGGCGCAAAGGGTTGACCAATATCCACTATTACTGCATGACCAATGAGATGTCGCTGAGCCGTTGGGGTTCGCTCCTGACCGATTTGCCGACCTTTCAGGCCTATCACCAGGCCCTCTTCGACGAACTGAAGGCGCGCGGGCTCAAGATCGGCCTGCTGGCCACCGACGCTTCGCCGGTGGAGAACTGGGCAACGATGACCTGGGCCGCCGAGAACATGGATTCGATCACGGCGATCTACGGCGGCCATCATTATTTCACCGACCGCAACCTCGACGACGAGCGGGTCTATCCCTGGTTCCTGGGCAAGACGCGCTGGGCTGTCAAGCTGGCCCGGAGCCGGGGGAAGGACTTCGTGCTCGGCGAGTTCGGTTCCCGGCAGGACGGCCGGACGATCAACGGAATTCATCGCGATGTCTGCGTGTATTTCGATACCCCCCAGGAGGCGGAGGTGACGCTTCAGCTCGCCGACGCGGTCATCGCGGCGCTGAATGCCGGGGTCTATGCGATGGGCTACTGGACGTTCATGGATCTGCCGGACAACTTCTCGTCTCACTCCCTGAACAAGTGGGGCCTCACTCGCTGCTCGGGAAGTGATCGGTCGACCCGCGATCCGTATTACGGCTACGCGCTCTTGACGCGGTATTTCCGCGGACCGGCGCAAGTGGTCGCCGTGAAAACGTCCGACCCCCGGCTGCGCGTGGCGGCCTTGCGACATGGTGACCAGGCGTGGTCGATCGCCGTCGTCAACCGCAACCATCGCCCGGTCTCTTTGCGGTTTGATTTCGAGGGGCAGTCGCCTCCCGTAGCGCTGGCAAAGTATCTCTTCGACCCGACGCACGTGCCCCAGCATGCCTTTGGCGATCTGCCCGGACCCGATGGGATGGTGACGGTATCTTCGACGCATCCGTCCGACGTGGTCGGGCCCGGCACACTCACAGTCTACACCACCCGCACCGACACGCGACCGCCGGCCGCCGTGCGCGACATGCACGTCGAGCACCGCGCCGACGGCCGCGACCATCTGACCTGGAAGCCCAGCCCCGAGCCGGACCTCTGCTACTACCGCGTATACCGCGGCAAGACGCAGCTCGGCTCGACCATCGCCAGCGCCTTCGACACGAAGGGAGTTGGCGACTCAGCGGCCTATCGCGTCGTCGCCGTGGACCAGGAGGGGAACGCCGGGCCGTGAGGCTTTACCCTCCGCGGTCTCCGGTGCGCGTTTTCCCTTGGGAGGGCGAGCCTCTGTCACGCGACAGCCTCCCGGCGAGCCGCGTGGAAGACGGGCTCAGCAGGAGCTTCGCCCTCCCGTACGGATCACCCGTGACCGCTCGGACTATTGTAGGGGCCGCTGTGCGGACCAAATGCCGCGGCCATCGATCCGCGGAGCGGACCCTACGGAAAGCCATCGACACGAAAACCGCTCTAATCGACGACCCGCTGAACTTTGCCCTCCATCACCTGGAAACTGCCGTGCCAGCTCGTGTCGGTGGCCAGAAACGGTTGTTGAAAGCGAATCGCTGGGGGCAAGGCGAGGATCTCGGCCAGCGCGAGCCGCGCCTGGGCCTTGCTCTGATGATGCGGGCGAGGTGTGATGACCCCCGTGGTGGGCGGTGGCGGCGGGTCTTCGGGCAAGCTGTCGAGCATGGCTCTGGCGATGCGAGGGTCGAACGTTCCCGCAGCGCGGAAAATGGCCGGGCCCTCGTTTCCCAGTCCCCAGTTCTGGTCGTCGAGCGCGGCAATGTGCTCGGCCACGGCCGCGCAGGCGACCTCGCCGGCGGATCGGTCGTAGCGCGCCACTCGTGCCGCCAGTTCGGCCACATCGAGATATTGCTTGCGAATATCCATCAACATGCCCCCCCAAGTCGGGAACCGCCGGCTGCGGCAGGCGGCGCGACAGGGCAAGCCAGAGCACGTCGGGGGCGCGGTCGGAATCGGTCCGGACCGCCAGCGGCAAGAGACGAGCGAGAGCGACGGCCCTCGAGTCGCCGGTCGGCCGGCTCTGCGGGACGTTGACGAGCCGGTCGACCGCCTCGCGCAGGAGCAGCCGGGCCGCTTCAGGGTCGGAGCGTGCCAGCTCCCGGGCCGCGAACGCCGGCAGCAAAGCCTCCACCATCTGGTCGTGATCCTCGGCCGCCAGCGCGCGGGCAGCCGGCAGGTTCCGCGCCGCCATCCGGAAGCACGCTGCTCGGCGGGCGCATCGAGCATGCCATCGGGGGGCCTGGGGGCCTTGATCGTCACCACCACCGCCGCCCGGACGCGCGCGCCCCTGACAGGCTTGCCGTCGTGCCCCAGGACGCGCGGAGGCGTACTGGCCAGCGGTCCGAGCACGAGGCGCACCGATTCCTCTGCGCTGGGCAATCTCCCCTTGAACTCGCGGAAGGCAGGACAATGACCAGGCGCATGGACCCAGAGAGTCGGAGATCAGTAGCCACTGCGGCCAACCAGGTCTTCGGCTCGCTCGGAGTTGGAAGCGGCCCTGGTCGTCGGTCTTGGCGGTGGCCAGCACCTCGGGCCCGTCGCGTTTCGAGTGTGTGTCGCCCAGCCAGAGCATCGCCCCCGCGACCGGCCGGCCCGCGGCGTCCACGACCGTCCCGTTGAGCGGAACCGTCAGTCCCGGAAGAACCCAGGCGAGGGGCGCCAGGATCGGCATTGTCCACCTCCATGAGAGCCCGGTGAATGGATCGATGAGAACCGGTCTTAGCCTGGCTCGGGGTGTGTGCGGAAGACTCGTCTTCGAACCCTCTTCCGCGGGAGAGGGTGGCCGAAGGCCGGGTGAGGGCTGTCCTGGGTCATGATCCACGGTCCCTCACCCGCAGGGCCCCCCCTCTCGCTGGTTCAACCTCCGCCCGTGAGCCGCTTGACCAGCATCCGCTCGAACGCCGCCTGGTCGGTCCACGACATCGCGCAGGCAACCTTCTTGCCTTTGGAGTCGATGCGGGTGAAGCCGTCGTCGGTGATCACGAGGGGCAGTTCCTCCATCCGCAGCCACTCCTGGGAACGGCCCAGGTGAATGGCCACCGTGTCGAAGAGGACCGAGCTGGCCGTCGCCGGCTCCTTGGATTTCGGGTTGCCGGCCCCGCGCCAGATCTCATAGTTTTCGATCACGGCGCGCGCCAGGGGATCGGTGCTCGCGGCGACCTCGCGGTAATTCTCGCCGGTGAGATGGACGAGTCCGCATGTGTCGAGCGGGGTGATGGTCATGGGCCAACTTGCGGTGAAAACGGACTTAGCCGCGGCGACGTCGCTGATCACGTTCGACTCCGGGTCGGGCGTGGGCTTGCCGCCGTAACCGAGCCGGACGCTGCCGTGCATTCCCACGAAACGCACCCGCTCCGTGATCTTCGGGCTGCGCTCCAGGGCGGCCTTGATATTCGGCATGGCACCGATGCAGATGAGGGTGATCGGCGCCGGGGAATCCTTGATGGTTTTCAAAATCGCGTCGACTCCTTGGTGGTAGACTTTACCGGGGTAGCGGGCCAGGTCGTAGCCGGCCACCCAGGCAGCCTGCGGGCCTCCCTGTGTCGACTGGCGAATGCCGACGCCGACGGGAATGTCGGTGCGGTGGGCCACCTCGAGCATCCGGGCGATGATCTTCGAGCGATACTCGGTATCTCCGGTGTCGGAGACTACGAGCTTGACGTCGAACTCGGGCGACTTGAGTAAGAGGGCCAGGGCCCAGGTGTCGTCGATGTCGCCGCCGATGTCGGTGTCGAGGATCACGGGTATTTTCGGGGCGGGAGGCGCGGCCCGCCAGAAGGACCGCATGGCCGCGCACGCACGCGGAAGGCGAGCCGGTGCCCGCGTCGTCCGGACGCTCGACTGCCGGCCGGGCAGGGTTGTATGGGGTTCGGTGTCGCCGACGAGTTCGCCCGCGCCGGCGGTTGTCGCTAAGACCAGGAACACGCTCTGCACCAGAAGCCGTTTCACGGTGGATTCCTCAACAACGTGCGGGAGTATTGTGAGTCGACGTGTATCATACCAGCGACATTCCGCAAGGCCAGGGCCCGGCGCCTTGAGCGACCGCCTCGCAGAGTCCAGCAACCCGAATTCGTGCACCCGCTTGCTTGAGGTGTTTCGTGCGGTTGATAATTGCGCTTGGCCTGGGCCGGAGCGGGGCACGCGCGTTCGGCCGTGAACCTCTCCGTGCAAAAGGTTCGCGCGGGTGGGCCTCTTGGTTCTCAAAACACTGGGCAGTGGGCAGCGATGACGAGCCGGCTGTCTTGCGGCGATCGATTGCTGGTAAAGCCATGAATACAGCCTTTCACTCTTGCTTCACGATGGCCGCGGCGGCCGCGATCGCCGCCGGCATCACGCTGAACGCCGCGGAGCCAGGGGCGGCGCCCTTCGGCTGCAAGGCCGGGTATCCGGGTCCCTTGCCCGGTCGAGCGGTCATCACCTGCGAAGGCCCGCGCATCAAGGCCGGCAACGCCGCTCTGGCAGCGTCCTGGACCTGGACGCAGGCAGGACTCAAGCGGCGCAGCCTGGCCGATCTCCAGTCGAAAGAGCAGTGCGCCATCACAAGCGAGGTGTTTCAGATCGTCCTCAAGAATGGAGAGCGCCACGCGGCCTCCGCTCTGGCCGCGGAAGGTCGTCCGCGCGTGAGCGAACTGGCGCCCAGGCTGGGAGCCTCCCGACTGGCTGACCGGATTCCCGGCCGGCAGGTGGAGCTGACCTTGCACTCGCGCGACGGCCGGCTGCGCGTAGTCTGGCGCGCGATCGCTCATGACGACGGCAACTACGTGCGTGAGGAGATCGATCTGGAAGCCGACAAGGAAGCCATCGGCATCCGGGAGGTCGTCTGGCTGGACGAGGTTCTGCCAGGCGTCCGCGCGGCCGGCGTTGTGAACGGATCGCCCCTCACCCTGGGCCACTTCTTCCTGGGCGCCGATGATCCGATGGCGACCAACGGCGTGGACGGGAGCGGCAAGGCGACGTGTCGCCTGAGCCTGAACCAGACTTTACATCGGGGCGAGAAGCTGACCCGGAGCTTTGTCCTTGGCGTGGCGCCCGAGGGCCAGACGCGGCGGGCGTTCCTCTATTACCTGGAGCGTGAGCGCGCTCATCCTTACCGGCCGTTTCTCCACTACAACTCGTGGTACGACATCTCGTGGCAAGCACACGCTCTCTCCGAGGCCAACTGCCTGGAGGCCATTCGCCTGCTGGGCGAGAAATTCATCAAGCCGTATGGGGTGGTCCTTAATGCCGTGGTGTTCGACGACGTCTGGGATGATCCCCGGACGCTCTGGCAATTTCATCACGGCTTTCCTCGCGGATTCACTCCGCTGGCCGCGCTTTGCAAGAAATACCACACGCGCCTGGGCGTCTGGCTTTCACCCTTCGGCGGCTACGGCGCGCCGAGGGAGGAACGCTTGCGCTTCGGCCGGCAGCAAGGCTACG
>JBMFUH010000020.1:12321-19281 GCA_049966735.1 Isosphaeraceae bacterium | reverse complement strand
GCCTCCAGGAGTCCTGCGGGGTCTGACCCGCGGGAACGCCCCGTAAGCTCCTTCCCGTTGCCCGATCCTCGCCGTTTCTGCTAGGCTCAGAGAGCGCTTGCCGGAAGTAGTGGATTGACCTGCTCTTAAGGACGTGACTCCGATGATTGACCCCCGCGTGGCCAGCGGGCTGCGGGACCTGCCTCCCGCCGTGATGATTCCCCGCGAGCGAATGCTGGCGGAATTCCGCCGGACCTTCGCCAGCTTCGGCTTCGTGCCGATCGAGACCCCGCACATCGAGCGGATGGAGGTCCTCACCGGCAAGGGCGCCGGGTCCGATGAGGTCCTCCGGCAGATCTTCGAGGTTACCAACAAGGGGGGAACGCCCGGCGAGCTGGCCCTCCGGTTCGACCTCACCGTTCCCCTGGCCCGGTTCGTCGCCAGGCATGTGGACGAGCTGGGCGTGCCGTTCAAGCGCTATGCCATCGGCTCGGTGTTCCGGGGCGAGCGGCCGGCCAAGGGGCGATTTCGCGAGTTCGCCCAGTGCGACTTCGACACGATCGGCACCGAGAGCGTGCTGGCCGACGCCGAGACCGCGCAGGTGATCCACGCCGCCCTCGCCGCCGCCGGCGTGCCCGACTTCACGATCACACTCAATAACCGCAAGATCCTCGACGGGATGCTGGAAACGCTGGACCTGTCGAGCCACAAAAGCCAGGTCCTGCGCGCGCTCGACAAGCTCGCCAAGATCGGCCGCGGCGGTGTGGTCGCGGAACTTCAGAAAGGGATTCAAGACGGCGGCGCGGGCCTCAGCGCGGAGCAGGCCGGACGCGTGGTGGATTTCGCGGAGACCGGCCGCGGCGGCGTGGACGTCCTGCGTGAGGTTGAGGCGGCTTTGGGATCGAACGCCCACGCCGGCCAGGGCATCGCCAACCTCCGCACCGTGCTCGACCTGCTGGAGGCGGCCGGCATTCCCCAGGATCGGATCGCCATTGACCTGGGCCTGGCTCGCGGCCTCGACTATTACACCGGCGTCGTCTTCGAGACGACGGTCAAGGGCTGGGAGAAATTTGGCAGCATCGCCTCGGGTGGCCGCTACGACAATCTGGCCAGCCTGTTCACGTCTCGCAGGCTGCCGGGTGTCGGTGCGTCGATCGGCCTGGATCGATTGCTGGCGTTGATGGACGAGGCGGGCTGGCTTAACTCGACGAGCACGACCACCGCGGTGCTCGTGGCCAATTTTCCCGGAACCGATCCCGTCATCCCGTTTGGGTTGGCCGCGCGGCTGCGGAAGGTAGGCATCGGCGCCGAGATTTATCCGGAACCGATCCAGATCGGCAAGCAGATGGGATATGGCTCCAGCCGCGGCCACAAGCTGGCCGTCATCGTCGGCCCCGACGAGGCCGTCCGCCAGGTCTTCAACCTGCGCAACCTGAGTTCCCGCCAGGAAGACAAGGGGCTCTCCTGGTCGATCCTGGAAGACTCGGTCCATAGCGCGCTGGAGATCATCGAGCAGGAAGGGCCCGGCTCATGAATCCGCTACCGGAGAAGTCCGGTCAACCGAGTGGCTTGCAACCAACCGAGCGGCCGATCGGACTGGTGCGAGGCACGCGCGACTGGCTGCCCCGAGACTTTGCGGGATTGGCCGAGCTCCAGCGTCGGCTCCTGGATCAGTTTCGCCGGGCGGGCTATCAAGAGATGCGCACACCGATTTTGGAGTTCTCCGAGCTGCACGAGCGCAAGAGCGGCGCGGGGATTGTGGCCAACCTGTTCGAGGTGAGCGGGGCGGGAACGACCGAGGTCTGCCTGCGTCCCGAGCTGACCGCGAGCATCGTGCGGGCCTATGTCGAGGCGGAAGCGTGCCCGCTCTTGCCGTTTCGCGTCGCGATGGCCGGGCCGGTCTTCCGGTTTCAGACGTTGACGCCCGGGCGGGACCGGGAGTTCACCCAGGTTGGGGTGGAATTGCTCGGCGCGGGGGGACCGGAGGCGGATGCCGAGATCATCTGGCTGGCCGACTGGTCGCTCGCGGCGTTGGGGGCCTCCGACGCCCTCGTCCGCATCGGCCACGTCGGTTTGATCCTCGAATTGCTCGATCGTAGCGGACTGCCCCCGGCGGCCACTTCGGCGCTCGTCGAGTCGCTCAGCGAAGCCGCGGCCCTTGGGCAGAGCGTCCGCTCCATCGAAGCGGCACTCGAGCGGCTGTCTGGCTGGTTGCGGGGCGACGATGACGCGGCGGCGGACGCGCCGGGCGGATCGACCGCGAATCCCGGCATCGACCGCCTCTTCCGCCATCTGGTGCCCCACGTGACGGGCCGCCGCTCGGCCGAGGAGATCACCGAGCGGCTCCTGCGCAAGTGGGACCTGGCGCATTCGCTGCACGAGGTCCTCGCTCGCGTGCGGGGGCAGATTCACCAACTGGCCGACCTGCGCGGACCGGCCGGGTCGATCCTCGAGCAGCTCGATCGCGATTACGCGACGCTTGCCCCCGGTTCCATCGCCGCATTGCGCGGGCTGGTGACCATGCTCGGCCATCATGGGGTCGATGCGGGCCGGATCGAGCTTGATCTGGGCTTCGGCCGCGGTATCGGCTTCTACACCCAGATGATCTTCGAACTCTCCGTGCCTACGCCGGGCGGACTTGTCGAGGTCTGCGGCGGCGGCCGATACGACGGCCTGGCCCGGGTGCTGGGCTCGACTCGCGACGACCGGGGCGCGGGCTTCGCCTTCGGCCTGGAGCGGTTGCACGGCGTTTTGATGGATCGGTCCAGTCAACGATCGTCGGTGGACGCGGCCGCGCGCGGCTATCTCGTCACCACCGGAAACGCGGGCGAGATCCTGCCCGCGACGATCGACCTGGCGACGTTCCTCCGCGAACGGATCAACGTCCCCATTGTCATATCAGCTCTGGAATTCACAACCGCCATCGATCAGGCTAGAGAGCTGGGCCTGGGCCACGTGGTCACCGTCGGCCGCGCGATCGAACTCTGGAATCTCGAGGACGGCGACGTCCGCTCGGTCAAGGAAGGAGAGCTGATCGACCAGTTGCGCACCCGGCTGGCCGTTTTCCGGGGAGATCGCTCATGAGTTCACGAGTGGATCCCATTCGTCTGGCGATGCCCTCGAAGGGGCACCTTTACGAGGGGATCGTCGATCTCTTGAAGACGGCCGGCTACAAGGTCCGGCGCGCCAGCGACCGGCAGTACGAGGCGACGATCTCCGGCCAGCCCCGTTTTCACGTCGTCTTCATGCGTCCCACCGACATCGTGATCCAGGCGCGGGAGGGACGGTGCCATTTGGGCGTCACCGGCATGGACGTCTATGCCGAGCATGCATCCGAGAGCGACCAGACCGCCGTGCTCATCCCCGACCTGGGCTACGGCGGCTGCCGCTTGGTCGTGGCCGTGCCCGAGAGCTGGATCGACGTGGGCCACATCATGGATCTCGTGGACCTGACGACTGAATTCAAGGACGCCGGCAAGACGTTTCGGATCTCGACCAAGTATCCGTCGCTCGTCCGCAAGTATCTGCGTAAGTGGGGAATTTATTATTACCAGTTGATTGATTCGGCAGGCGCGCTCGAGTTGCACCCGAGCCTGGGGATTGCCGACGTGATCGTGGATCTGACCAGCTCCGGCACGACGCTCAAGGACAATCGCCTGCGCGAGATCGCGGGCGGCGTCGTGCTCGACTCGGCGGCCTGCCTGATCGGCCACGCTCCCAGCTTGACGCAACTGGTCGAAGAGGGCGAAGCCGGCCCGCTGGCCCTCCTGCTCGACGCGATCGACGGTGTGCGGCGATCGGCAGGGCTGCTTCATCTCGAGGTCGTCGGCCGCCCCGCGGCCCCAGGAGCAGACACTGCCGCGGCCGTGGCGAACTCTCTGCGCGAGCAGGGAGCGACGCACCTGGTTCGCGGTGAGGTCTGGGACGAGGATGGCCAGCCCGGCTGGCGTGTCACCGGACTTGTCGCCACCAGGAAGCTCACCGCCTGCCAGCGCGTGCTCTTCCGCCTGGGCGCCAGCCGCATCGTCGGCCTGCCCGCCCAGTTCGTCTTCGACAAGGATGCACCATCGACGTTTGATGGGCTCAGGATGCGTTTAGTCGAGGACTGACCCGCGGGGTAGTCTGGACGAGTCGCGCCGAGGCTCGGCGACGGTACATGGGAAGCCCGGTTCGGACATGAGAAATCGATGGTCCAACCCGGGCCTTCGAGGCGGTATAATAGCCAGGAGGAGGTCTTCTCATGCCGATTCACGATTGGGCCCGTGTTGAGCCGGGCGACTTCCATAAGTTCCATCATCGGTGGATCTCGGCGCTCTGTGATTCCCTCAATGGCGGGCTGCTGCCGCCCGACTACATGGCGCTCGCTGAGCAGGCTACAGGCCGACCGATACCGGATGTCGTGACCCTCCAAGCTCGTCAGTCGATGGACGAGCCTGGAGGCATCGCCGTCGCCTTGGCACCACCGACCGCACGGGTGATCGCTCGATTCGAGAAGATCAACTATGCAAAGCGGGCCGACCGTGTTGTGATCCGACATGGTTGGGGGAGAGTCGTCGCCATCATCGAGATCGCCTCGCCCGGCAACAAGGACGGCCGCCACGCGCTGCGGACGTTCGTCGAAAAGGCGGCCGACATCCTCAACCAGGGGGTAAACCTACTGGTTGTGGACCTCTTTCCACCGACGCCCCGTGACCCCCAGGGGATTCACAAGGCCATCTCGGATGAGTTTGAAGACGAGCCGTTCGAGCTGCCTCCGGGGAAGCCCTTGACTGTGGCTTCGTACCTGGGCGGCGACCTCCCGACGGCTTATGTGGAGCCGGTCGGAATCGGAGACCCGTTGCCGTCGTTGCCAATCTTCCTTTCCGAAGACCGTTACATCCCGGCTCCTCTGGAAACGACTTACATGCAAGCCTGGGCGGTCTTCCCGACCCTTCTGAAGCAACTCATCGAACCGCCTACGAGCTGAGACCTGGATTCAAGCCAGCGTCGAGCGTGTAGCTTTTCCCGGGCTCCGTCGCGAGGTCGGCCGTCTTGTCCTGGTAGCGGACGCGGGCGGGGTTTCCCAGGCGAGACCTGATCACCGCTCTGGTCAAGGCTCCGTTCTTCCAGGTGAGATCGACCTCGAAGCCGCCTCGGGCACGCAGGCCTTGCACGTGGCCGGCGGGCCAGGCTGAGGGGAGCGCTGGGAGCAGGTCGACCGAGCCGGCGTGGCTCTGGAGCAGCATCTCGGCGATTCCGGCACAGCCACCGAAATTGCCGTCGATCTGGAACGGAGGGTGCGTGTCGAACAGGTTCGGCAGCGTGCCGCGCTTGAGGAGGTTGCTCAAGAGCCGATAGGCGCGGTCGCCGTCGCGGAGGCGGGCCCAGAAGTTGATCTTCCAGGCCATGCTCCAGCCGGTGCCGCCGTCGCCGCGCCGCTCGAGCGACCTCCGCGCGGCCGCCGCCAGCTCGGGCGTGCCCTGAACCGTGATCTGCCGGCCCGGATGCAGGCCGAAGAGATGGGACGTGTGCCGATGATGGGGCTCCGGCTCGTCGTAATCCTCGATCCACTCCTGTAGCCGGCCGGATTTGGGACTGATTTGCAGCGGCATCAACCTGGCGAGGGCGTGTTCGCAGGCGTTGCGCAACTCGGCGTCGACTCCCAGCACGCGGCTGGCCTCGACGGCGTTCTGGAGGACGTCGTGGCAGATTTCCAGGTCCATCGTCGCCGCGTAGGTGAACTGAGAGACGGTCCCGTCGGGCTTGCGAAAGGAGTTCTCGGGTGAGTGTGAGGGACACGGCACCAGCTTGCCTGCCGCCGGAGTGCCCGCCGGCGCCTCGACCAGGAAATCCAGCACGAACCGCGCCGCGCCCCGGATGAGCGGGTAGCCCTGCCGCTTGAGCCAGTCCTTGTCGCCGCCGAACGCGTAGTGCTCCCAGGCGTGCTGGGCCAGCCAGGCGGCACCCATCGGCCAGATCCCCCAGACGCCGTCGGCCGGAGTCGTGTAGCCGAACGGGTCCGAAAGGTGATGAACAACCCAGCCGCGACAACCGTAGTGCACCTTCGCGGTCCGCTCACCCGAGGGGACGATGGAGGTCATCCAGTCGAAGAGTGGCTGATGGCACTCCGCCAGGTTGGCGACCTCGGCTGGCCAGTAATTCATCTGGATGTTTATATTCGTGTGGTAATCCGCATTCCATGGTGCGTTCATATGCTGATTCCATATTCCCTGGAGGTTCGCCGGCATCGTGCCCGGGCGGGAACAGCTCATGAGGAGGTAGCGGCCAAACTGGAAATAGAGCGCGACGAGGTCGGCGTCAGCCTCTCCTTTCTTGACGCGAGCGAGCCGCTCGTCGGTCGGCAGCCGCGTCAGTTCCCCGTTGCCGGCAGAGTCTTCAAGTTTCAGCTCGACCCGGCGGAAGAGCGCCTGGTGCGCCGCGACGTGAGCGTTGCGAAGCTGGCCGAACGATTTGCCCACCGCGGCAGCGAGCACACTGTTGCAGAGCCGGGAGGGATCATCGCCTCGAAAGTCGGTCGCACCGGCAAGCCGGAGCACGAGTGCATCCGCGTTTTCGATGATCAGTTGATCGCCCGTCAACCTGACCTTGCCGCCCTTCACCGCGGCGCGGACCCGCGCCTCGAAGTGCATGCCGCGCGGCTGGCCGGTCTTGTCGTCCTTGCAGTTGACGCGACCTCGGAGAATGAGCCGGTCGGGATGACTGGGATCTGTCTCCACGCGGGCGTCGCGTTCGCGCGCCAGCCGGATCCGCGCGTTGATTCGACCGGGCCTGTCGGCCGACCAGCGGACGACGATCACGTTGTCTGGCATCGAGCTGAAGACCTCGCGAAGGTGGTTGGCCTCGTGAGCCCGGAACCGGACCGAGGCGATCCCGGTATCCAGGTCCAGGTCGCGGCGGTAGTTGTCGACCGATTCCAGGCCTGTCGCCTCGATGAAGAGGTCTCCCAGCGGCTGGTACGACTTCACTCCCGCCGGGCGACCC
>JBMFUH010000020.1:10088-12311 GCA_049966735.1 Isosphaeraceae bacterium | reverse complement strand
TCATGGTGCGGCCCGCCAGCTTCGTCGCCTCGTCGTTCTTTCCCTCGAAGAGGAGCCGGCGAACCTGGGGAAGAGCCTCAAGCGCGTTCGGGTTGGTCGTGTCGCGCTGATAGCCGTTCCAGAGCGTGTCTTCGTTGAGCTGAAGATGCTCGCGGGCTAGAGCGCCGAACACCATCGCACCCAGGCGGCCGTTGCCGATCGGCAGGGCCTCTTCCCAGACCCTGGCCGGCTGGCGATACCAGAGCGTCAACCGACCTTCGAGGGGAGAGCTGGCGGTCTCCCGCGCGGCCGAGCCTGGCGGCTCCATCGCGGCGATCATCAGGCCGCCTGCGAGGGTTGAGGAACGCTTGAGAAACTCGCGTCGGATCAGGTCGCTGTTCGGGTTCATCGTCGGCTCCCCTGGAAATCGTGGCGGATCGCGCTGCTTCGCCATTTGACCCGCGCCGGGCACGCGGGTCAACCAGGCGTTGCGGGGTCGATTCGAGATGAGGCTGCTCGGTTGACTGGATGAGCCAGGGCGGCGACAATCCCTTTCCATTCCGCCGGGTCGGTTGGACCAGCGGAATTCACGGGTGAACGAAGAGACCGACGAGGTGGGGGGTGCACGATGAAACCGAATCGATGGTTAAGAGTGGCGGCGATCTTGTTGCTGGCGGTGGGTGGTTCACGGGCGAGTGCGGCCGAGCCCGCCAACCGGCTCTTGATTCATGCCGACCAGGGCAAGCAGACGATCAATCGGAATATCTACGGACACTTTTCCGAGCATCTGGGCCATTGCATCTACGGCGGCTACTGGGTTGGCCAGTCCAGTTCCGTCCCCAATACCCGGGGCATTCGAAACGACATCGTCGCCGCGCTCAAGAAGAGCAAGATCCCGGTCCTGCGCTGGCCGGGCGGCTGTTTTGCCGACGAGTACCACTGGATGGACGGGATCGGGCCCCGGGACAAGCGGCCGACCATGATCAACACCCACTGGGGCGGCGTCACCGAGAACAATCACTTCGGCACGCATGAGTTCCTGGATCTGTGCGAACAGCTTGGCTGCGAGCCCTACATCTGCGGCAACGTCGGCAGCGGCACGGTTCGCGAGATGCAGCAGTGGGTCGAGTACATGACGTCCGACGGTAAGAGCCCGATGACCGACCTGCGCAAGCGCAACGGCCGTGAAAAGCCGTGGAAAGTGCGCTACTTCGGCGTGGGGAACGAAAACTGGGGCTGCGGCGGATCGATGACGCCCGCCTTCTACGCCGATCAGTTCCGCCGCTATGCAACCTACGTCCGCAACTTCGGCGGTAACCACATCGAGAAGATCGCTTGCGGACCGAGCGGCGGGGATTTCAAGTGGACCGAGACCCTGATGCGCCAGGCGGGCCGGCAGATGGCCGGACTGGCGCTGCACTATTACTGCGGCACCGGCGATCGGAGCCGCTCGGCCACGCGCTTCGAGGAGGGCGACTGGTTTGCCCTGCTCAGGAAGGCGCTGCGGATGGAGCAACTGGTCAGTGAGCATGCGAAGATCATGGACACGTATGACCCCCGCAAACGCGTGGCACTGGTCGTCGACGAATGGGGCGCCTGGCACCAGGTCGAGCCGGGCACGAACCCCGGCTTCCTCTATCAGCAAAACACGTTGCGCGATGCACTCGTGGCAGGGGTGACGCTGGACATTTTCAACCACCATTGCGACCGCGTGCGGATGGCCAACATCGCCCAGACGGTCAACGTCCTCCAGGCAATGATTCTGACCGACAAGGAAAAAATGCTCCTCACACCGACTTATCATGTCTTCGAGATGTACTCAGTTCACCAGGATGCCACGTTCTTGCCGTCGGAGCTGACCTGTGAACCCTACAAGCACGGCACGCGGCAGATTCCCGGCCTGAGCGCCTCGGCCTCGCGCGACAAGTCGGGCAAGATTCACGTCACGCTGTGCAACCTCAACCCCAACGCCGCCGCGGAGATCGCCTGTGAAATCCGGGGTGCCAGCGCCAAGAGCGTCACGGGGCGTGTCTTGACGGCCGACGCGATGCAGGCGCACAACACGTTCGATGCCCCCGAGACCATCAAGCCGGCCCCCTTCAACGAGGCCAAACCAACCGATCATGGCTTCACGGCCAAGCTGCCGGCGAAGTCGGTTGTCGTGCTCGAACTGGAGTGAGCCGGCAGGTAACGATCAGCGAGGGTGAAGTTGGCCGGCATCATTTGTCTGGTCGAACTTCACCT
>JBMFUH010000020.1:0-9988 GCA_049966735.1 Isosphaeraceae bacterium | reverse complement strand
TTCTTGGGGCGTGTAGTGGAGCTTCGTGGCTGTCGACATCGCTCTCTCCTTTCCCACTCCCTGCATTGTACGCGACGACATCCATCATGGCCCACGCGCGCAGACAGCCGTCTACTGGGAAAGCCTCACACGGAGTCAGGAATCCTGTAGCCTTCTCTTCCCGCCCGCTTGATCAGCCGGTTGGCGGCCTCGTGACCCGGGAACGTCTCGTTCTTGGGGTCGTAGATGAGCCGCTGGTTGCCGACGCGCAGCGCGATGTTGGCGATGTGCACGAGCGAGGCGCTCTTGTGGCCCAGGTTGATGGGAGCGGTCGGTTGACCGTGTCCTCGAATGGCGCCGAGGAAGTTCTGCTGGTGAGGGGCGTCGCCGGGACGGCCGTGGAGCTGGGCAATCAGCTCGCCCGGGCGCGATTGCTTCCTCGCCTTGCCGAAGACCTGCCAGCCGCCGCCGTGGCGGCCGACGATCATCATGGCCTTCGATCCATAGATCTCGATCCGCGTGGCGCACTGGGGCCAGTAGGGGTATTCTTCTCCCGTGCGAATGTCGCCGGCGATCTTGTCCATGTACCGGGGATAGCCGGTCAACTCGAACGTCATGACCATCTTCGGAAACTCGTAAGCGACCACCTGGGTGTCGGGCACTTCCTGATCGTCGTCGCAGGCGAACCGGCCGCCGCTGGCGTGGACCGCGGTGGGCATGGGCGGGTCGCCCAGGAGCATCATGGCCAGGTCGAGCTGGTGGACGCCGTCGTCGGCCATGTCACCCCCCGAATAGGCCCAGTAATGATGCCAGCCGCCCGAGAAAATGGCCGAATTGTACGGTCGGACGGGCGACGTGCCGAGCCAGGCGTTCCAGTCGAAACCGGCGGGCGGCGCGCTGTTGGCGGGCAGGTGAAACGCCCCGCCCGACTTGAGGTTGAAGACCTTGACCAGATGGATATCTCCGAGCTTGCCGCTCCTGATGTATTCGCGGGCGGCCAGGTTGTACGGAGCGCTGCGGTTCTGGGTGCCAACCTGGACGATGGTGTGGTACTTGGCCGCGGCCTCGACCGTCTTCCGCCCCTCGAAGATGTTGTGCGAGGGAGGCTTTTCCACATAAACATGCTTTTTCGCCTGGCAGGCCTGGATGGTGGCCAGGGCATGCCAGTGGTCGGGCGTGGCGACGATGACGCCGTCGACCTCCGGGCGGTCGAGAACCCGGCGAATCTCCTTCAGGGCGACCGGCCTGCGCGACTGGCGGGAGCCGATCCGTTTACAGGCCGCCGCCAGCCTGCCGTCGTGCAGGTCGCAGATGAAGCCGATCTCGGCATCGGACCGCGCCGCGAAACCGCTGGCGACCTGCGTCCCCCGGCCCCCCGCGCCGATCAGGGCGAGGACCACGCGTTCATTGGCGCCGAGCGCGCCTCTTGAGTGGACGAGTGGAAAGGCCGCCAGCGAACCGGCCGCGGCGGAAACGAAGGATCGTCGGGTGGTCTTCATCATCGTTGCCTCGCTTCACGGAAGCCCCTGTTCGGAGGAAGTTGGCACCGCTTCATGACTCGATCATGCTACTCACGGAAGCGAATCGCAATCCAGACGAGAGAATCGAGCTCCAGAGGGTGGTAGGAAATACGATTGGGAAAGATCAGCCGGGCCATGTCTCCTCCGAAGCTGGACCGGCACTGACGGACCCCGGCTGACTCATGAAGCTGGAAGATGGAAAAAACCACCACGCTGCCGCGCGTGCCACGAGGGATGTTCTAGGCTTGGAATAAACGCATGTCGGTGGGGTGGGATCGTGTTAACCTACCATTTGAATGCGTGCATGCGCATTTACCCTCAAGGACATCCACTGTGAAGGCGGCGAGTCGGGCGGCATGTGATGACTTCGCACTGGACTTCGCCGGGGTCTTTGACCGCCGGGACTGGCAGCGCCACCGCGTGAAAGACACCAAGTGCGCAGTTTCCTGGAATCAGGACGACGGGCCACACAGTCAAGAATGCACGCTGGTTGATATCGGCGGAGGAGGGGTGGCGATCCTCGTGTCCAAGGTTCCACCTCGCGGCCGGCTGCTCTCGCTCAGGCTTCTATCGCTCGACAAGCTGTCGGTCGACGGCCGGATGGTTGACTGCCAGCTCAACCGCAGACCCGGCATGCACCTGCTCCGGATTCGATTCGTCATGGAATGCCCTGCTCCGCTGTTCGAGCGCGCGATCCACGGCCTCATGCCAGGCTGACCTGGATTGCTCCAGATCGAAAGAGCCGCCTTTAGCGCAGATGCGCGACGAGGAAACCGACCAGGTCGTCGAACATGGCCTGTCGCGGAAACTCCCGATCGCGGTAGTCGTTGTCGTGGCGGAGGATGCACTCCACTCCCAAAGGATCGAGCATCGCCTTGAGCGCCGCACCGAAACGCGGGTGATGGATGCCCTTGCCGGGAGCGGCATCCGGCGGAAGCTCGACGTCGGGTTCAAAGTAAAAGAGGATCACCGGCGGATCGTCGGCGGAAACGTAATTGAGTGCGGAGGATTGCTCATAGAGCCTGTGCACCCGCGGGCTGTCTGCCTCGGTATCCGAATGCACTCCGAAGAGCGGCCTGAGGGCGACGTGTTCGTGAGCCCGGCCGCCGATGAGCTGCTTGATGAACCGCGGGTCATAAGACGTCTGAGCGCCGACCAGTCCCAGGCAGGCCAGGCGCGACGACTGGCGGAGCACTGGGTCGGCGCTTGCGGAATCGGCCAGATCGTCATGAAAGCCCGCCCAGAGCGCGATCCCCGCGCCCGCCGAGTTGCCGCATGCCCCAATTCGCCTGGGGTCGATACCCAGCTCCTTGGCCTTGAACCGGAGAAACTGAATCGCCCGCGCTCCATCGAGCATGGGCGCGGGATAGGGTGCCTGAGTGGAAAGCCGGTAATTGGCCGACGCGACCGAGATCCCCTGGGCCAGACAGCGGTCCACCAACCAGACGGGCACGCTTGACTTGTCGCCGCCGATGAAGCCGCCGCCGTGGAAGAAGATGACCAGCGGCGCGGGCCGGTCAATGCCGGGGGCACGGCGTGCTTTCCAGACGTCCAGCACGTCGCGCTTGTGGGGGCCGTAACGAAGGTCGGCAATGTCGGGCCTGGGCTTGTTCGGGGCCAGACGCCTGAGCACCTGGGCCGCTCCCTCAAACGAGGCGAAGACAAGCAAGCCAAGCACGCCCAGCACGGCCAGGCGGCGCAATCCCCGTCGCCAGCTCATGGAAGTTCCTCGGAATGAGATTCCGCAACGACCGGCATCAGCACCGGTCACCTTTAAGTTTCTGACCCTGGGGCCGGGAGTCAACAGGGAGGATGCCGCGGGACTTTGACAATCTTGGCGGCTTTGCCCGTCGTGGGAAGGAAACCGGCCGAAGCAAGCAAACGGGAACCAGGCCGCATTCTTCCCCACCCTGTTCTATGTTGCTTATGGATGACCACGCGGACTGTACAGGCCTATGCATGGGAACAGGTGGCGTCATGGCTCGTAATAGGGAAGTTGGACCCATTGATACACTCCGTCCGTTTCGCCCCGCCGCTCGGCGGTCACGAGGGGGCGTCAGTCGCTCCAGACGCAGGCCCTGCCTGGAGTTACTCGAATCGCGACAGTTGCTGGCAACCCTGACGGTAAACACCGCCTCCGATACGGTCGTCCCGACTGACCCGACGCTCTCGCTGCGCGAGGCAATCGAGGTGTCCAACGGGACGTTGGCGATCTCGGTGCTGAGCACCCAGGCGCAGGCCCAGATCAACGGGGCGCTGAGCACTCCCAACACGATCGACTTCAATATCCCGGCCTCGACGGCACCAGGCCTGGATATCCCGGTTCCAGGATTCGACCCCAGCACCCAGGACTGGACCATCACTCTGAGCAGACCCCTGCCCGCGATCACAAGTCCGGTGACGATCGATGGCTTCTCTCAGGGCGGGGTGCCGGTTCCCTACGTTTACCCACTGGGCGGCTTCTTCCAAACGCTCACCATCAGTGGGAATCCGACGGGGGGAACCTTCACCCTGACGACCTCGACCCCTCTACCTGTCGCCACCACGGGGCCTCTCCCTTACAACGCCACTGCCAACCAGATCGGGGCCGCACTTCAGGGCATTGTCGGAGTCGGCAACGTCACCGTAAGCGCCGGTGTCGTCCCCAATACGATCGTGATCACGTTCGAGGGCCTCTTCGCGGGCGAGGCGATTCCCCTGCTGGTCGCCACCAGCAGCCTGACGGGTGGAACGAGCCCCAGTGCGGTCGTTTCTGGCACCCCGGTTGAGATCACTTCGAAGCCGAACTCCGTTCAAGCCCTGGATGGGAACGATGCGCAGGCCAGAGTGATCATTGACGGCAGCCAGATCGACACGGCTGCCTTCCCAGACCCGCCCGGCCTTGTGCTCGATGCCTCGCACTCGGCCCTGAGAGGACTGATCATCGATGGTTTCGACGTCGGCGTCTCGGTTCCACAGTTCGATTCATCGGGCAGTCCCATCTCAGGCGATCTGATCCAGGGCAACTACATCGGCAAGTACCTGGAATACCCGGTCGATCCGAGCACTGGGGCCGCTCTAGGGTCGCCGAACAACGTGAAGCTCACCGGTCTGGGGAACACGCAAGGCGTGGTCCTGTACGCAAGCAATACGACCGTCGGCGGGACCAATCCTCAGGAGGACAACGTTATCTCGGGGAACGCTGAGCAAGGCGTTTTGATCCAGGCCCCGGCGACCGGGAACGTTGTGGAGGGAAATCAGGTCGGTATTGTCGGTCCGTCGCTCAACAATCTCTACTTCCATGCTGGAAATGGCGCCGAGGGGGTTCTTGACTATGGCTCCAGCAACCAGATCGGCGGGCCGGTTGCCGCCGCAGGCAACCTGATCTCGGCCAACCAATCGTACGGCGTGAGGATCTCGGGGACTGTGGCGACCCTCACCGTCGTCGCGGCCAACATCATCGGCCTGGGACCGGGGGGCGGCTACGTGTTCGGCACGGGCAACCCGGGGAATGGCGACTACGGCGACGGGATTCGCATCGAAGACTCCGCCCAGAATCAGATTGGCGGCCCCACCTCCGCCTGGGGCAATACGATCTCGTCGAACTTCGGCGCGGGGGTCTACATCACCGGCGCCTCAGCAATGGGAAACACAATCCTCAACAACCTGATTGGCACGACATCGGACGGAACGGCGGCCCAGGGCAACGCCCAGGAGGGGGTGGCCAACTATTCGCCCGGAACGGCGATTGGCCCGGGCAACGTCATCTCGGGGAACCTCCGCGGAGTACTGATCTCGGGAGCCAGCGCCACGGGGGTCGTCGTTCACGGAAACCTGATTGGAACGGACATCACCGGCACGCTTGACCTGGGGAACGCCAAGGAGGGTGTGCTGATCGATAACGCCAGCGGGAACAGCGTCACGGGCAATGCAGGTGGCTCACAGGTGATCTCGGGGAACCTCGTTGGAGTGGCGATCACAAGCAGCTCAGGCGCGCTTGCGCCGTCGAGTTTGAACCTTGTGGCCGGCAACTTGATCGGCACCGACAAGTCGGGTCTGTATGCCTTGCCAAACGCTCAAGAAGGGGTGCTGATCGACAACGCCAGTGGCACCACGATCGGCGGCACGACGGCCGCGGCGCAAAACCTGATCTCGGGCAACGAGTGGGGCGTCCGGCTCGACGGTGCTTTGGCGACGGGCAACCTGGTCGCCGGCAACCTGATCGGCACCGACATCACCGGCAAGGCTCCCCTGGGCAACGAGGTCAATGGCGTGATCATCACGACGAACGCCTCGAACAACACGATTGGCGGCACGGTCTCCGGCGCCGGCAACACGATCGCTTTCAATGCCCTCGCGGGCGTTTCCGTCGTGTCGGGCACGGGCGACTCGATCCTCAGCAACAGCATCTTCTCCAACGGCAAGCTGGGCATCGACCTGGTTGCGCCGGGAGACCCGCCCGATGGGGTCACGCCCAACGCGCCGGGGGTCCGCTCGGGGCCGAATGATCTTCAGAACTATCCCATCTTGACCCGGGCGGTGGGCGTCGAAACAAACAACTCGGTCCTGGGCAGCCTGAACAGTATTCCCAATACAACGTTCCTCATCCAGTTTTTTACCAGCGTGGTTCCCGATCCGTCGGGCTATGGCCAGGGACAGACGCTCATCGGCTCGATGACCGTCACGACGGATGTCAATGGCAACGCTCAGGTCGACTTCACGCCGTCCACGAACCTTTCAGCCAACATCTGGATCACAGCCACGGCCACCAACATGTCGACGGGAGACACATCGGAGTTCTCCAATGCCGTCTCGGCGGCGCCGGTGAGCGTCGAATTTCAGACGTCCTCCATCATGGTCGATGCCTCGGACGGCGTGGCGATCATCCACGTCGAGCGCGTGGGTAATTCCAATGCCATCGTCGGGGTGAATTACGCCACCAGCAACGGGACCGCCGTGGCCGGACAAGATTACACGGCGGCCTCCGGCACATTGGTCTTCCTCGCGGGTGTGATGGACCAGACATTCAGCGTGACGATTTTGCCCAATCCCTCGCAGACCACCAGCTCGGTGACCGTGAACCTCGCGCTGAGTCAACCGACCGGAGGAGCCACGCTGGGCACGATCAGCACGGCAACGTTGACCATCAACAACAATGTCCCGCCGATGGTGCAGTTCGCATCGAGCGCCTACACCACGTACTTCACCGTCAGCTCGACGACGGTGACGGTCTCGCGCGGGGGAGGCAGCCGCGGCACGACCGTGCAGGTTCACTACGCCACCGCGGGGGGGACGGCCAGCCCCGGTGTCGACTATACGCCGGTCTCGGGAACGCTCACCTTCCTGCCCAACCAGACGTCGGCGAGCTTCACCGTGCCCATCCTCCACGCGGGCTCGACGACGGCGAGCAAGACGGTCGGCCTTGTCCTGTCGGACCCCACGGAAGGAGCCGAGCTGGAAACCCGAAGCACGGCGACCTTGACGATCATGGCTTCCTCGCCCTTCAACCCGGTCGGGCCCGTCGGTCCTCCTCCCCAGGTGACGGGCGAGCAGCTCATCCTCGGCGCGACCGGGATCACCGCCGTCGTCTTCTCGTTCAGCCTGCCGCTCAATCCCACTTCCGCCACGGATCTGGGTAACTATGGCTATTACGTCAACTCCACCGGCCCCGACGGCGTCTTTGGGACCTCCGATGATAGTGCCACGCCGCTGGCCGCGGCTCAATACAACCCCGCCAACAACACCGTCGCCTTGGTTCCCGCCACCCCCCTGCCCTTCAATGCGTTCGAGCGGATCACGATCAACGCCCTGGCCAATCCGCTCCTGGGCCGCGGCCTGACCAGCACGACAGGTGTCTTGCTTTCGGGGCTGGGCAACGGGGTTCCGGGCTCTCCCTACGTGACGAATTTCGGCGTGGGAACCTCGCTCACCTATGCTGACAGCTCGGGCAAGACCGTGTATCTCTCGCTCACCAAGGGGGGCTTGATCGAGGTCTTTCGAGCCCCCAACGGCGACGTCCAAAGCATGACTCTGGTGGGAGCGATTCCTCGCAGGAGCATCCTCAACTTGCATGCCAATAATGCGGGAGGCCGCTATACCTACTTTCCGCCGGTTCAGGGGGCGACGGGAGTCAAGTTCCGCTACCGGACGCCGCCGATCGTCTTCCGCTCGACTCCGGTAGCTCCTGCCAAGCGCAAGGTCGCCGCCAAGCCCAGGGTTGTTGCCAAGCCCAAGGTCGTGGTGACCTCCAAGAAATGAGCGCCAGCTCGATGACAAGGATGATGATGCACGGTTTGCTGGATCTCACCGTAGGGTCCGCTGTGCGGACCGACGGCCGGGGCATTTGGTCCGCACAGCGGGCCCTACGATACCTGATCAGTGTGCAATCCGGCTGCAAAACGCTCTAGCCAAGATGTTGAGACTCTCGATCGAGAGTCAGCCGTGAGTCGTACCTCTTGGATACGGGCGCGGGAGCCGACGCCATTTTTTGGCGGAGGGGCGTGGTTGAGCGACTGAAAAGCGCCCGGGCGTTGGGACACAGTATAGGCATTGGAATCCCCGTGCTTGGGGAACTCTATGCGGGGGCCGAATTCAGCGTGTCACGCGAGCACAACATGGACATCCTCCGCCGCTCGCTGAAGCTGTTCCGCCTTTGGCCCTTCACGCCCGAAGCGGCGGCGGCCTACGGTCGCCTCTATGCGGAGATGCGGCGTAAGGGTCGTATCATCCAGCAAGTCGATCTCCAGATCGCGGCGATTGCTCTCGCGCTTGGTCAGTGCACGGTCGTGACCGACGACAGTGACCTGAGCGCGGTTCCGGGTCTGAGAGTGGAAAACTGGGCGACTCAGAAGTAAAGGCCATAAGAAACTATCCGAGAACGGTCGTAACCCCTTGTCTCTCCAGGGATTCGGGACGTCGAAACGGCGTTCTCGGATAGTTTCTAAGGACCCTCGAGCACAATGAATACGCCGGGATGGGCCATCCGCAAGTTGTGCAACAGGTTCGAGGAGGATCGGCCCTCGGCTCAACGTGCCAGCTCCAGCAGCTCGCGGAGCCGGCCGTAGCGAGCGGCCTCTTCCATCGACTTCGGCTGGAAATCGCGCAGTTTCCGGAGGTTGCCCGAGCGGCGCACCTCGCGGAGCGTCTCGCGCAGCGAACCAGTCGTTCCGACGATCTCCAGGTACGACTCGGCACTGAATCGGTCCGCGATGATCTCCTTGCCCAGAGTCTTCCTCTGCAATTCGAGATCAATCTCCAGGCTCCGCGCCTTCATCACGTAGCCGTCGGGAAAGGACTCGTCTCCGCTGAACTTCCAGCTTGTCCAATCAGGAGCGTTGATCGAGCCATTGGTCTCGACCAGCTCGCCGGGAAGTCGAAGTGAGAAAGCGAACCGGGGAATCTGAGACGTGACGATGGTCGTTGGAAAACCGTAGAGGCCGAACATGCGCAGGAGGCATGGCTTCAGGTCACATTTCATTTCCTTTTCAACCTGCTTTTCGTAGGCCTCCCAGTCCTTCGCGTACGGGGATTTACCGTCGGTGCGGAGGATTGACTGGATCTCTGATTCGGTCAATCGGCTGCCGTCGCGATGGCGAATTCCCAGGGCGATCCGGTGACGGAGGAACTCCAGCAACCGCTTGTCAAACTGCTCTTTGGTGACGAGCTTGCCGGCCGGATCGAAAAGGTCCAGGCCGTACCGTTTGGCCAGTTCGGCGAAGGCCAGCGCTGCCTCTTCCTCTTTCGTGTGGAGGGCCCCCACCTGGTAGTAGACGATGGACGCATCCGCGAGGAATCGCCTGCCATCTTCCCGGACATACTTCTTGAGCCCTTGCACATCGAACGCTTTGCCGTAAACTTGCTCGATGCCCTGGACGAGGATCGGCAAGGCACGGTCGAGGAACTCGTCGCGGGCCTTGAGGAACTTGACCGGGGTCACGATGTTGGTGAGCGTCTCGCGCCAGCGGTGCTCGACGACGAAGCCGAAATCCTCGCGCTCGTAGGAACGCACCAACTCGCTGGCGCCGACGCCGGGGTATTCGGCAGGTACGAGGCGGTAATGCGCGGGGATCTCTGCCGGACTTCGAAAGGATCCCTGGGCCGTGAAGTATTTTTGCGCGTCACTTGCCTGGAAGTCCTGGGCGAATGCCGGGGGGATGGGAACCGGCTTGATCGATTTCCAACGCGCCTTCCACGCCGGCTTGAGTGCCTCGGGGGGGAGCATCTCCATCTCCGGCTGCCAGATCGTCCGGGCGCACGATCCGTTGGAATGGACGACCGTCTCGACCTGGAACAGCAAGGGCGGACCGCAGCCGCTGACAGCCGCCAGGACGATCGCGACAGGCAAGACCCTGCGCCAGAACGCTCGGGACATGGCGCCCTCCCGACACCGGGTCGACTTGAATCACGGACATTGCCTTGAGGTTGCCGCGCCCGCGCCCCGGAACGCAAGGCTTTTTCTGACACTTCTCGCCCAACACCACCGGAATTTCACGCGACTCGACGCGGTTGCA
>JBMFUH010000019.1:0-19374 GCA_049966735.1 Isosphaeraceae bacterium | reverse complement strand
GGGGGACACGAGGATCACCACCCGGTATGATGAGCATAAGTTCAGCGAATCGTTCTTTGGGATTCTCCACGAAGCGGGCCATGGGCTCTACGAGCAGGGGCTTCCCGCCGAGCATTTCGGCACGCCGATGGGCGAGGCCGCCTCGCTGGGGGTGCACGAGTCGCAATCGCGTCTCTGGGAAAACGCGGTGGGGCGGAGTCGGGCCTTCTGGTCCTACTGGTTTCCCCTGGCCCAGCGGGTTTTTCCCGAATCCCTGCACGACGCCTCGGTCGACCAGTTTCTCCTGGCGGTCAACCACGTTGAGCCCAGCCTGATCCGGACGGAGGCCGACGAGGTGACGTACAACCTGCACATCATCGTCCGGTTCGAGCTCGAGCAAGCACTCATGGCCGGCGACCTGGCGATCGGCGACCTGCCGGATGCCTGGAACCAGAAGTATCGCGACACGCTGGGAATCGTTCCCGAGAATGACCGGGACGGTTGCCTGCAGGACATTCACTGGGCCGCCGGCCTCTGGGGCTATTTCCCAACCTACACGCTGGGAAACCTTTACGCCGCTCAGCTCTGGGATCGCGCCCGCCGTGATTCGCCCGGCCTCGACGGCGAATTCGCGCGCGGGAACTTCCGCGATCTTCTCGCGTGGCTGAGGGAGAAGATCCATCGCCACGGCCAACGCTATCGGCCCCGGAAGCTGGTCGAGCTGGCGACCGGTCAAGCACTCGACACGGGCCCCCTGGTGGCTTCGTTCCAGCGGAAGTTCTTTGAGCTGTACGGGATTTGAGGAAGAGGCGTGAAACAACCGTGGGACGGACATTCTTGCCCGTCCTGGTTGGCGGGTGGCATGCTCACGTCCGCGTGAGCATGGATCGCCCACGGCCAAGCCGAAACGCCCGAACATGCTCGCTCCACGCGTGAGCCTGTCCCTCAACGGGTTGATGCATTATTGCGTGCTTGACATTGTGGTGGCGGCTGGTTATCCTGGAAAAGACCGGTTAACCTGCGGTTGGACATACCGATTGACCGATGGATGTTGGGAAAATGCCGTCCCTGCCGATCTCCGTTGATTCGCGACAGGTGCCCGCGTATGCTTTTGGCTTATAGGGTTTTCCTAGTTCAAACAGGGGAATGGGATTGATGAGCTTCCAAGATCGCACCGATGCGGCCACTGGTCTTTTCCCGCGACGCTTGAGCCACGCCCCGCTGGTCGGCCGGAGGCGGACTCGCTCACGGCAACTTGCCCTTGAGTCCTTGGAGTCCCGGCAGCTTCTGAGCACGACCATCACCGATTATCCCTTGCCGAGCGGATCTCCCGCTCAGCCGGCGGACATTGTCGCCGTGAACGGCAAGCTCTGGTTCACGATGTCTGGCAACGCGATTGGTTCGGTTGATCTGAGTACCAACCCCCCGACGATCACGATCGCTCAGAATCTACCGACGGGATCGATGCCCACGTCGATCACGGCGGATCAGAACGGCAACGTCTGGTTCACCGAGCTCACCGCCGGCCAGATTGGGGAGTTGAGCACGACGAATCCATCGGCCGGTGTCACGAGTTACGGCACCGCTCAGGGGATGCCGGCCAATGCTCGGCCCTACGGCATCACGACCGACGCCAGCGGCAACATCTGGTTCACCGACCTGGCCAACAATGCACTGGGCGAGATCAACGCCAGCACCGGCACGGTGACCGAGATTCCGGTGCCGAACACGATGATCGGCTTCAAGACGTTTGACTCGTTGATCGTTGCCGGCCCCGGTGGAAAGCTCTACTTCACCGAGGTGCAATTCGGCGCGGGAAACCCTCCCGTGGTCAACGCGTCGGGCATCGGAATTTTCAATCCCGCCACGTCCAGCTTCACCCAGGTGGCCCTGCCCACCGGCAACGGATCGTACCAGGAGCCCTTCGGACTGGCGATTGGTCCGGACCACAATGTCTGGTTTGGCGAAAGTGGCGGCACGGGAACCGAGGTGTCGGCGCTGGGGCTGATTCTCAACCCGGCCAGCTCGAACCCCACGCTCAGTGAGCCCGCCAACTTGGGCCTGAGCACCGCCGCTCCCTGGCGCATCACAGCCGGTCCCGACGGCAACATCTGGTTCTCCGTACCCAGCAACCGCCTGATCGGCATGGTTCAGGTCCAGTCCAATCCGGCGAACGATACCGTCTCGACGTTCAACATTCCCACGAATCCGATCGCCAACCCATTACCGTCGGGAATCACGGCGGGCCCGGACGGCAACGTCTGGTTCGCCGACGGCGGCGGGGCGATTGGCAAGGCGGCCCTCGATACCCAGCTTGTCCTCTCGGGCCAGCCGCCGGCCGTCGTGACAACCGGCGAACCCTTCCCCATCACCGCCAAGGTCGTCTACACCGACAACACCAGCGTGCTCGCCACGGCATATCGCGGCAACGTGACGGCGACCCTGAACGGAAGTGGCACGATCAGCGGGGGAATCGCCCCGGTCCAGAGCGGCGTGGCCAGCTTCAACCTCGCCGTGAACCAGCCCGGATCGGGCGATACCCTGACCTTCAATGCCGCCGGGTTAGCCTCCGTCACGACCCGCGGCTTCAGTGCCGTCAACCCGGTTCTGGCGATCGCGAGCCAGCCGACGGGCACCCTGAACCCGGGTAGTCCTTTCGGGGTCGTCGTCTACGTGGCCGACGCGATGGGGGGAGCTGATACAGCGTTCACCGGCAGCGTCACTCTCCAGCTCTCCAGCAACCCCGGCGGCAGCACGCTGGCCCCGGTGACGGTGCCGATCAGCGCCGGCGTGGCGAGCTTCTACAATCTGAGCCTCAATAATCCCGGAACCGGCTACGCGCTCACAGCCAGCGCCACCGGGCTGACGTCCGTCACCACGGTCCCCTTCAACATCTCGGCGCCCGCGCCCTTGGTCCAGAGCCCGCCCACGGTGTTGCTCACTCAGCGCAGGAACGGAAGAGGCCGACCGATCGGCCGGCCGATCCTCTCCGGCTACCAGTTCATCTTCGACATGCCGATGTCGGCCAGTGCCGCCAACCCGGCCAGCTATCAGGTGGCGGCCTACGTCCGGCAAAGGGTGAGGGTCAGGGTCGGCAGACGAGTCGTGGTGAGGAACCAACTGGTGCTCAAGCCCATCGCCTTCAGCGTGAGCATGCCCGCCGGCAACACGGTGCAGATACTGACTGGCAGACAGCCCTTCGCGCTGGGCGGTCAGATCACGCTGGTGGCGACGGGAGTCACGAGCGCTCAGGGGGGATTGCTCGACGGTAACGGTCTGGGACAGGGCGGCGTCAATGGCGTTTACGCCATCGGCCCCCGGGGGTTGAGCATCAGGTACAGCGGTTGATCAAGGAGGCTTCATCAACACCTCCGCCAGCGGCACAGGCGTCGGCCTTGCCCGCGGACTCCTCACCATCCCGGCGGCTGGGGCTCGATCGACGCCTACCGCGGGCTGGTGATGTTTCTGATGAGGGCCGAGGTGCTCGGAGTTCCGCCAGGTTGCCCGCGGGGTTCCCGGCAATGCAATCTGGCGGTTCCTGTTGCCATCACCAGTCACATGTGCGATGGGTCGGCTGGGGGAGGCCTTGGTCCGGGGCGTCGCCATCTTCCTCATCCTCTGGCTGATCCTCTTCTGGATGTACCGGCGCAAGCTCTACGTCAGGATCTGAGGTCGAACGGAATTCATTCCGTTCCGCGCGCCAAGGATCACCGAGCAGATCGAGAACGGAATGAATTCCGTTCGACCTCGAGCAGCCGGCAAGCTCTTCCCTTCTTGCCACCGCCATCATACAATGGGGTCAGTCACACTTGATCAGCCTTCCTCCCGCGCGCGACCTACCTGCCCCCAGCTCCCGCCACCGGCCTCCGCCCCGACAGACATCCACCAACCGTGATGCAATGGATTTCAACACGCCTTACAATCCTCATGGAGAATCCGTAATCGTTAAAGATTTTCTATTCTTCTGAGACTTCCTATGTTGTAGAATCGACTTGAATTCCCCGAGGTTCTTCCATGGAATCTTGCACTGTGACGGGGAAGTGGATTGCTGAACTCAGCTTCTGTGGAGGTGCACAACAATGCGAGTTCGACTGATTGGGTGTTTGGCAGCGGTTCTGGCGGTTACGATGACCGCGCCGACCGCGTCGGCTTGTCGTCTTTGCGGGCACAATCCGTGTGTCATGCCTGCCTACCAGTGCGTGACCGAGATGGTGCCGTACACGGTGATGAAGCCGGTCTGGCGGACGGAGTTCGAGCAGGTGACCTGCACGGTGATGGTGCGCGAGCCCGTCACCAACTATGTCGAGCGTCAGCGGGTGGTTTGCAAGCCGGTGTATAACACGATCGAGGTTCCGTGTCAGCGGGTGGTCTGCAAGCCGATCCAGGAGACCAGCTATGTGACGCAGACCTACTGTGTGGCCAAGCCGGTGCGGACGACCCAGCAGGTGACCACCTACTGCATGCAGCCGACGACCCAGCTCGTCACGGTGCAGGCGAAGCGCGGGCTCTGCGGTATCTGCCACAAGGACCCGTGCTGCTGCCAGACCGTGGCCCAGACCTGCTATACGCCGGTTCCGGTAGTCAAGGACGTGGTCGTGACCACGGTGGTTCCGGAGACCAAGACGCGCCAGGTGCCGGTTTACCACACCCGGTATGTCCAGGAAGTGGTGAACGACGTCCGCAGGATCACCCAGTGCCGGATGGTCCAGGAAGTTGTGACCGAGAAGGTTCCTTGTGTCACCTGGCGTTGCGTGCCCAAGACCATCACCCGGCAGGTTCCCCACCGGGTCTGCGATCAGGTTGCGGTGACCTGCTACCGGCGGGTCAGCCGGATGGTTCCGTGCACCTATGAGACGGTCGCCGCGCCGTCGAGCCAGGTTGTGCCGTCGACCCAGGCAGCCCCGTCCAGCCAGGCTGCTCCCTCGACGCAGGCCCCGGCCGCTCCATCCAAGCAGGGCTAAGGGGTCGGAATCCTCGTGGGACAAGATTCCAATCTTGTCCATCGAATGTGGAGATGAACTGTAGGGTGGGCAGTGCCCACCCTACTGACTATCGGGGTCGCGCTGGTCAACATCAAAGCCGGCTCGACCCCGTTTTTGTTGCCGCCCGGTGTCGCTATCATCCAGGAGAGTCCTCCTTGCCTCTCTCTGGGATCATTGCGAAGGGTGAAGCGATCCAATGTGCTCGATGTGTCTTCTTCTCGCGTGCCTGGCCGGGTTTCAGGCCGATGGTTCGTCGCGTCTCCTCCGGCTGGAGATCACCCGCGACACCTGGGTTTCCGAGGTCGGTCGTGAGGCCGACGGCAACAACGGCGGCGCGTCTCGCCTCAAGCTCAAGAGCATCCAGGAGATGAGCCTGGTCGATCTCGCCCCCGCACCGCTCCAGGGCCACGTCATCCAGAGCGCCGAGCTGCACGTGAAGCTGGCCGGTGATCAGCCGTTGCGGCGGGTCACCGTCAGCAGCGTCGGCGCGGAGTGGTTCGAGGGAACCGGTTCCAACTACGCCCGTCAGCCTGGCGGCGCCACGTTCCGCCATCGCCGCTTTCCCGACCTTACCTGGTCGCTCTCTCGGCCGGCCGGCGACCTTTGCAACGTGATCCTGGGCAACGGCGGCACAACCTGGGGCAATGCCGACGCCTCACCGCCCGACGCGGACGGCTGGCAGGTGATCGCCGTGCGTCCGGCCGTGGTCGCCGCTCGGGCCGCGGGGCTCTCGTACGGATTCCTCCTCTTCGACGACACCGGCTCGGAATTCACCCACGAGGGCGATCGATTCAACCTCCACCTCTTCCCCAACCGGTTCATCTACAGCCGCGACCAGAACCGCGCGAGCGCCCCGTATTTCACGATTCATCTTGGTCCGGAAGATCGCCAACCGCCGGCCGCGCCAACGAACTTGACGGCCGACTCCCGCGATCTTCCTCCCGGCGAGGCGATCGTTTCCTGGGTGACTCCGCGCGACCTGGGACCGGCCGGCACATTGGGCTTCGTGGCGACCCTGAGCGGCAAGGCCATCCCCCGCGAGCTGATCCCCAACGCCGGCAGACCGGGAAGCAAGGTCGAGATGCACCTACGCGACCTGGGTCTGGAGCATGTCTCGTCGGCGTTGGTCGCGGTGCAGGCCGTGGACGGTGCCGGGAACGTCGGGCCCGCCGCCAGCGCGACGGTCCGGTTTCTCGGCAAGCCGCCGGGGCCGCTGCCCAGGGCCGCGTCATTCTCGCAGGCTGGCCCCCTCATCCGCTCATCGGGCACCAACCCTCTCCCTCGGGGAGAGGCTGGCCGCGGGCCGGGTGAGGGTCAGTCCGCGAGGCAGCCGTTGCCCCGCCTGGGCGCGGCGGAGGTGGCCGTGATTGACGAGCTGGACACGGTCAATCCCCGAACCGGCGCTGTGATCCCGCGGCAACCGGACGATTACTTCCACTCCAACCATCTCTGGAACGCCGCCCTTCGGACGATCAGCCTGCACGCGGCCCGGAACGAGTTCGTGGCGTTCCAGGTCTTGATCCGGGGTGGTCTCCCCGGTCGGGGCGTGGCTCTGCATCCCGAGCTGACGTTTACCGATGCGTCCGGCCCAAAGGTCTGGAGCTCCTTCGGACGCTACCAAACGGTTGCGACCTCGCAAGGCCCCATGCCAGACCCGATTGTGCCCCTGGGAGTCAGGGTGCCGGCACCATCCCCAGCAAGCGAGAATTTGCACGTCGAGCTTTACATTCCGCATGACACTCCGCCGGGGACGGCCCACGGAACCTTGACGCTGCGGTCGGGGAGCGAACGACTTTCATTGAAGGTCAACCTGACGGTCTGGAACTTCACGCTTCCCGATCATCTCAGCTTCCTGCCCGAGATGAACTGCTACGGCCTGCCCGACAACGAGCGCGATTATTACCGCCTGGCCCACCTGCATCGGACGGTGCTCAACCGGCTTCCTTACAACCAGAACGGCCGGGTTCAGGAAGGTGCCACGCCCAGGTGGGATGGCAAGCGGCTGGACTGGACGAGCTGGGACCGCCGGTTCGGGCCGCTCCTGGACGGCTCTGCCTTTGCCGACCTCCCGCGCCAGGGCGTGCCGGTCGAGTGCTTCTACTTGCCCTTGCACGAGAACTGGCCGAGCCCGATGGAAGGGAACTACAACGGCAATTACTGGGCCGACCGGGCCTTCCCGGCCTCATATCGCCAGGCGTTCGTCTCGGCGTCGCGGCAGATCGCCGAGCACTTCCGCGACAAGGGCTGGAACGACACGCTCTTCCACGGCTTCCTCAACAACAAGAACAACTTCAAGGCCCGAGGCTGGTCGCGCGGGTCGTCGCCCTGGCTGCTCGACGAGCCGGCCAACTGGCAGGATTACTGGGCTCTCCGCTACTTCGGCGGGGCGTTTCACGAGGGGATCAACCAGGCCCGGAGCGAGGGAGTCACGCGCTCGACGTTTCCCCGGCTGGTCTTCCGCATCGACGACTCGCGCCCGCAGTGGCGGCGCGACGCGCTCGACGGCTTGATCGATTATCACGTGGTCGGCTCGGCGCTCCGGCAGTATCCGCGGTTGGTCTTCGAGCGGAAGCGGAAGTACGGCGAGATCGTGCTCGAGTACGGCGGCACCAACCCGATCGGCGCGTCGAACCTTCAGCCCGTCGGCTGGAGCCTCGATGCCTGGTCGCTGGGAACCGACGGCGTCTTGCCCTGGCAGACGATCGGCACATCGGAGTCGTGGAACAAGGCCGACGAGCTGTCGCTGTTCTACCCGCTTTCGCCCGGCGGCAAGCCCGGCGTGGTTCCCTCGATTCGCCTCAAGGCCTATCGCCGCGGCCAGCAGGATGTCGAGTACCTGACCCTCTGGTCGCGCGTCCGCAAGCTGCCTCGATGGGCCGTGGGCCGGCAAGTCCGGGAAGCACTGCATCTTGCCGGTTCGCGCAACGCGACCGAGACCGGAGGCGCCGAGGACGCCGGCCGCATCGATTACTCGAACCTGCGGCCCCAGGACCTGGAGACATTCCGCGTGGGACTGGGCTCGTTGCTGAGTGGCTAGTGGGGAGTACGTAGGGCCCGCTGTGCGGACCGAATGTCCCGGGCGAGTCGTCGTATCGTAGGGTCCGCTGTGCGGACCGAATGTCCCGGGCTGGTCCCGCGGGGTGGGGCACGCGAAGCGGAGCCTCACCATTCAAGAAGCCCCTGAGCCGGTCGATGTCCCGGGCGGGTCGCGAGCGAAAGGCGGCTCTCGTCGATGCCGTGCATCACCTCCCGCCAAACCTCATCGTTGTCCGACGCGTCAGTCATGCCGGCTATCTCATCAAGGGCTCGGGCGAGGGCCTGGGAGCGGTTCCTTCGTTCGTATCCCTTGAAAGCTGTAAGCAACGCATGAGCAAACCGCCCCAGAGCGCCGAACAGTCGCATTTGCGCAAGACCGAATGTGTTTCCCGGATGGGGACGGGGAGAATCGGCCACGGATGAAACACGGATGAAACACGGATTGGAGAGCGGACATGTCCTGCATGCCCCCGGCGCTGGGGCTGTCTCGCCGGCCCTCATCCCCGCATCCCATCCGTGTTCCATCCGTGTTTCATAAGCTGACGCCCAGCGCGGTTGGCATTCGCGTTGTGAACCGGGCCCGCTCTTCAGCCTAAAAACCTGGCCTCACTCACGCGGAGCCCGCGCAATCCGAAGGGTAACCGCTCTAGAGCGGTTTGCAGTCGGCTTGCGCACTCATTGAATATCGTAGGGTCCGCTGTGCGGACCAATTGCTCTGGCCGTCGGTCCGCACAGCGGGCCCTACGGTGAGCGATCGACCCGAAAACCGCTCTAGGGACTAGCAACCAGGGACCAGCCACTAGAAACTAGCAACTAGCCACTAACCATCAGCCACTAACCACTAACCATGACGACATCCAGAGTTCCGGCGGACCAGGCGCCGGCGATCGACCTTGACGCGGCGGCCTCGTTCAACCTGGGGTGGATCTGGACGATCAGCCTGACGGCGGCGCTCGGGGGCTTGCTCTTCGGCTACGACTGGGTGGTGATTGGCGGGGCCGAGCCGTTTTACAAGGTCTACTTCCACCTGAGGTCGTCCGCGGCCGAAGGCTGGGCGATGTCGAGCGCCCTGCCGGGTTGCATGCTCGGCGCGCTCGCGTCGGCCTTCCTGAGCGATCGGTTTGGACGGCAGCGGCTCTTGATCGCGGCGGCGGCCCACTTCGCCGGCTCGTCGGTGGGCACCGCGCTGGCTGGCACGTTCAACACGTTCATTGCCAACCGGCTCCTGGGCGGAGTGGCCATCGGCTTGGCGTCGAATCTCTCGCCGCTGTACATCGCCGAGATCGCCCCCGCTCGGCTGCGAGGAACCTTGGTGTCGGTGAACCAGTTGACGATCGTCATCGGCATCTTGCTGGCCCAGGCCGTCAACATGATGATCGCCCAGCCGGTGCCTGCTGATGCAAGCGCGGCCGACATCCTCGCCTCGTGGAACGGCCAGTTCGGCTGGCGCTGGATGTTTGGCGCGACGACCGTGCCGGCCCTCTTCTTCCTGGCGGCGATGTTCATCGTGCCCGAGAGCCCGCGCTGGCTGGCGAAGCAGGGTCTTCTGGCCCGGTCGCACGGCGTGCTCGCGCGGGTCGGCGGACCAGCCTACGCCGGCGCGTCGCTGGTCGAGATCCGCGAGTCGCTGGAGCGGGACGCCGACCGGGGGGACATCCGGGAGCTGGCCGCTCCCGGCATCCGCGGGGTGCTCGTCCTGGGCATCGTGCTGGCCGTGTTTCAGCAATGGTGCGGGATCAACGTGATCTTCAACTACGGCGTGAAGATCTTCGCCTCGGCGGGCTACACGATCTCGGGCAGCCTCTTCAGCATCGTGGTCACCGGGGCCGCGAACCTGCTGGCGACGTTCGTGGCGATCGGCACGGTTGACCGGCTGGGCCGGCGGTTCCTGATGCTGGCCGGCTCGGCTGGCCTGGCCATCATTTATATGCTGATCGGCTTGAGCTACCTCGCCGGGAGCCAGGGGACGCACGTCTTGTTCCTGGCCGTCGCGGCGATCGCCTGCTATGCCTGCTCGCTGGCGCCCGTGACCTGGGTGGTGCTCTCGGAGATCTTCCCCAATCGGGTCCGGGGCGCGGCGCTCTCGCTGGCGGTGCTGGCGCTCTGGGTCGCCTGCTTCATCCTGACGATCACCTTTCCGATCCTCATCGAACAGCTTGGTTTCACGGGAACATTCTGGCTTTACGCGGTCATCTGCGCGCTGGGGTTCGTTTACATCTTCCACCGTCTTCCCGAGACCAAGCGGAAGAGCCTGGAAGAGATTGAAGCTCAGCTCACGCTGGGGCCGCGGCATTGAAGGAGAGAGTCATCATGAAGATCGAACTGAAAGACTCGTCGCGGGGAACCTGGGGGAAACTCCTGTTAACGGCCGCGTTCGTGGCGGGGATCTCGGACTGGTCCCGTGCCGCCGAGCGCGTGATCCTCACGCCGCGGCCCGGTCCGCGGCCACGGATCAACGGGGCGCGGGCCTTCGGCGTCCGGCCCGGCTCGCCGCTGCTGTTCAAGATCGCGGCCACCGGCGAGCGTCCGCTCCGCTACGCCGTGCAGGGCCTTCCCGAAGGATTGGCGGTCGACCCGCTGACCGGTCAGTTGAGCGGTCACCTGGAAAAGGCGGGAACCTATCCGGTCACGGTCGAGGTCTCCAACACGCACGGCAACGCCCGCCGCGCGCTCAAGATCGTCTGCGGGCCGACCCTGGCCCTCACGCCCCACATGGGCTGGAATAGCTGGTACGTCTGGGAGAGCCACGTCACCGACAAGATCATCCGCGACGCGGCCCTTGCCATGGTCAAGAGCGGCATGATTGATCACGGCTACATGTACGTGAACATCGACGATTGCTGGGCGGTCAAGCCGGGCGATCCCAATCCCGAGCTGGGCGGCGCTCCACGCGACGCGCAAGGGCGCGTGCGGCCGAACCGTCGCTTTCCGGACATGAAGGCGCTCACCGCTCACATTCACGGCCTGGGGCTGAAGGCGGGCATTTACACGTCTCCCGGGCCTTTGACATGCGGCGGCCACGTGGGCGCCTACCAGCACGAGGAAGCAGACGCCCGGCAGTTCGTCGAGTGGGGCTTTGACTTCCTCAAGTACGACTGGTGCTCCTACGGCGGGGTGGTCAAGCACCCGGATCGCGCCGCCTTGGAGAAGCCCTACCGGCTGATGGGCGACATCCTCAAGCGCCAGCCGCGCGACGTCGTCCTCAACCTTTGCCAGTACGGCATGGGGAGCGTCTGGGAGTGGGGCAAGCAGACAGGGGGCCATAGCTGGCGCACGGCGGGCGACCTGGGCGGCAGCTTCCAGGGCATTCCCCAGGCGCTCTTCCGCGACGGGTTCGACCTGTACGCCGCCAAGGACTTGCACAAGTTCGGCGGGCCGGGCGGCTGGAACGACCCGGACTATCTGCTCCTGGGCTACCTGAGCAACTGGAGAGGCAAGACAGCGCCCACGCCCCTGTCGCCCAACGAGCAATATTCGCACGTCTCGCTCTGGTGCATGCTGGCCGCCCCACTCATCTTCAGCGGCGACATGACCCGGCTGGACGACTTCACGCTGGGCCTGCTCTGCAACGACGAGGTCATCGAGGTCGACCAGGACCCGCTGGGCCAGCCTGGCCGCCGGGCCGCGAAACAGGGCGCGCTGGAGGTCTGGTCCAAACCGTTGGAAGACGGCTCGCTGGCGGTGGGACTATTCAATCGCGGCGATCAGGACGCGAAAGTCGCCGCCCACTGGTCCGACCTGTCGCAGAGCGGACCGAGGGTCGTCCGCGACCTCTGGAGGCAGAAAGACCTGGGCGCCTTCACCGAGACCTTCGAGGCCGCCGTCCCCAGCCACGGCGTGGTGCTCCTGCGGCTGAGAACGCCGGAGTGAGGCTCTCCGCGTGGGACAAGATTCCAATCTTGTCAGAATTCTATATAGAACTTTCAATAGACAAGATTGGAATCTTGTCCCACGAACAGGGGAATTGCAACCTTGTCGATCATCACACCCCGTGCCGTGATCTTTGATCTCGACGGCACGCTGCTGGATACGCTGGAAGACATCGGCCGATCGGCCAACCAGGTACTCGAGGCGCTCGGCTTCCCCGCGCGGCCAATCGACGCCTACCGCCAGTTCATCGGCGAGGGCGTCGGCACGCTCTTTGTGCGGGCCTTGCCCCATGGTGTCGCCGCGCACGACGCCGGCCTGGTCGCGCGTTGCACGGAGAGCTTCCGTGCGACCTATGGACGCGGCTGGAACGTCGCCACCCGGCCCTATCCCGGAATTCCCGAGCTGCTCGATGAGCTGGTGACGCGGTCGCTGGGGCTGGCGGTCCTGTCCAACAAGCCCGACGCCTTTGTCCGCCAGTGCGTGGGCGAGTACCTGGCGCGCTGGCCGTTCCGGTCGGCGCACGGCGACCGCGACGGCGTGCCGCGCAAGCCCGACCCGACGGGCGCCCTGCACGCGGCCGATCGGCTGGGCGTCTCGCCCGAGGGCGTCCTCTACCTGGGCGACTCGTCCGTCGACATGACCACCGCCGTGCGCGCCGGCATGGTCCCCATCGGCGCCGGCTGGGGATTCCGCACCGCGGACGAGTTATACTCGACCGGCGCGGCGCGGGTCATCAGCCACCCGCTCGAACTGATCGAGGTGCTTGATCGTGCTGGAGATCATTAAATATGTTCAAGATTCGTGTGCTGGCCCCGGTGCTCGCGCTCGTCGCCTTTCCCGGCGCGGCTCAGGCAGGCGAATTCAAGGTCTCCATCACCGTCGACGCGGCCCAGGAGCGCGGCGCGCTGGCGCCGGCCTGGCGGTTCTTCGGCTACGATGAACCTAATTACACATACATGAAAGACGGCAAGGTGCTGCTCTCGAAGCTGGGGGCGCTCTCGCCGCGGACGGTCTTCGTGCGGACCCACAACCTGCTGACCTCGGGAGACGGCGCGCCGGCCCTCAAGTGGGGTTCCACGAACGCATACACCGAAGACGCCCAGGGCCGTCCCCATTACGACTGGAAAATCGTCGACCGGATCTTCGGCGCCTACCTCGAGCGCGGGCTCAAGCCCTACGTTCAGATCGGCTTCATGCCGCGGGCGCTGTCGGTGAAGCCAGAGCCCTATCAGCATCACTGGTCGCCCCGGGGGGGCGAGCTGTTCACGGGCTGGTCCTATCCGCCCAAGGATTTCGGCAAGTGGGAAGAGTTGGTCTACCAGTGGGCCAGTCACTGCAAGAGCCGCTACGGCCAGGCCGAGGCGGAATCGTGGTACTGGGAAGTCTGGAACGAGCCCAACATCCTCTACTGGCGCGGCACGCCGGATGATTACGACCGGCTTTACGATCATGCCGCGAATGCCGTGAAGCGAGCGCTGCCGGCGGCGCGCGTGGGCGGCCCGGAAGTTGCAAGTACAAGAACTCCGGAGGCGGCGAAGTTTCTCCGCGGCTTCCTCGAGCACTGCCTGCGCGGGACCAATCACGCGACGGGAAGGGTCGGCGCTCCGCTGGATTTCATCTCGTTCCATGCGAAGGGTTCCCCAAGGTTCGTCCAGGGACACGTCGAGACGGGCATCGCCACGCAGCTCCAGGACATCGACCGCGGGTTTGAAGTGGTGACCAGCTTTCCCGAGCTGAAGAATAAACCGATCGTCATCGGCGAATCCGATCCGGACGGCTGCGCGGCCTGCCCGGCAACGGTCTTTCCCCAGAACGGCTATCGCGACGGTGCGCTTTACGCGAGTTACACCGCCGCCGCCTACTGCCGCACGCTCGACCTGGCCCGGCAGCACAAGGTCAACCTTGAGGGCTCGCTGACCTGGGCCTTCGAATTCGAGGATCAGCCCTATTTCGCCGGCTTTCGCGTCCTCTCCACCAACGGAATCGATCTGCCGGTGCTCAATGTCTTCCGGATGTTGGGCCTGATGAGCGGCAGGCGGGTCGCGCTCACCAGCACGGCCGATCGCGGCGCTGATGCGCTGCGGCTGCACGGCGTTCGCCAGGCGCCCGACGTCAGCGCCCTGGCCAGTCTGGATGCGCGCTCGCTGAGCATTCTGGTCTGGCACTATCACGATGTGGACCTGCCCGGAGATCCGGCGGCCGTCGAGCTGAACGTCCGCGACCTGCCAGTCCACGATTCCGCCGTGCTGATTGAGCATTTTCGGATCGACACCGATCACAGCAATGCCTTTTCCCGGTGGAAGAAGATGGGCGCGCCCGGGCGGCCGACCGCCCAGCAGATTGTGGCACTCCAGAGCGCGGGGACCTTGCAAGCGATGGAATCTCCCCGCTGGCGGCGATCGCGCGGAGATTCTCTCCGCCTGGCTTTTTCGCTGCCCCGTCAAGCCGTCTCCTTGCTTGTGCTACGCTGGTGAGGTGTTGCAGGCTCAGGCTGAGCGGGCCAAGACACCGCGGCAAGGGCTTGAGAAAATCGGTCGATGAAACAATGATAGGGTTTTCGTCCATGGAGACCCTGGAGAGCCCACCATGCTGATCAGTGAGAAGATCAACCACGCCTTCAACGAGCAAATCGGCCACGAGCTGACCAATTCCCATCAGTACCTGGCCATCGCCGCCTATTTCGAGCGCGAGTCGCTCTTCGGCCTGGCGAAGATCTACTACGAGCAGGCGGACGAAGAGCGGAAGCACGCGATGAAGTTCGTCAAGTTCATTCTTGACGCCGGGGGCAAGGTCGCCATCCCCGCGGTTCCCGCCGTGAAGAGCGAGTTCTCCTCGGCCCTTGACGCCGCGCAACTGGCGCTCGACTTCGAGTTGAAGACGACCCAGCAGATCTACGACCTGGTCGCGCTGGCGACCGAAGAGAAGAATTACATGGCGATCAACTTCCTGCAATGGTTCGTCGGCGAGCAGCTTGAGGAAGTCTCCAGCGCCGAGACGCGACTGGCCGTCATCCGCCGCGCCGGGCCGAGCGTGCTCATGGTCGAGGCTTACCTGATCCACGACTCGAAGTAAGGTTGTCACGCGCGGGACGAGATTCCGAGCGTGTCGCGTCTGTCTTGTTCGGATGGCAGATTCCACATTCCAGATGGCAAATGGAAGACGGTAGATGACCAATCGTACATCCTACATGTCATTCGGCGCTTGCCATATGATGTATGTCATTTGCCATCCGCCATCCGCCATTTGCCATCCGCCATCCGCCATCCGCGCTGCTGGCAAGGTCCAGCTCCTGGGCGATTCAGCCGGCGGCGCATCGAGCGGGCCATCGGGGAGCGTTGTCAAAGCCTTGATTGCCGGACGGTCCGTCCGCCCACGCAGCCCGCGACCAGGTGCTGGCTGAGGTTGTAGACGATGATCGGCAGCATCACGGCCGGGCGGGCGCTCAAGGCGACGGAGGCCAGCACCAGCCCCGTGCCGTTGTTGTTCATTCCCAGGCCGTAAACCAACGCCGCGCGCTGGCGGATGTCAGCGCCCAGGAACTTGCCCAGCAGAAATCCCGTCGAGAACGTGACCGTGCACATGCCCAGGACGATGAGGGCCAGGGTCCCCAGATAATCCCAGTCGGGATTGTGCAGCACCTGGGGAAGACATGCGGCCGCGTTGATGTAACAGAGCGCCAGCAAAATGAGCGTGGCCACGGGCTTGAGCAGGCGATCCAAAGCCGCGGTCAGCCGATCGGGCAAGAGACGCCGCATGATGATGCCCAGCAGTGACGGAACCAGCACCCAGGCCAGGAGAAAATCACCCACCTGGCCGTTGGCGACAACCTGCAAATCAGTCGCGGCGCTGGCCGGGGAGACACTTCCCAGGAGCCCCAGCGTCACCGGAGCGCTGAAGGGAGAAACGAGCGTCGAGGCGAGGACCAGTCCCAGGGAGAGCGCCATGTCTCCACCGACATGCTGGGCCCAGCCGGTCGACGACCCGGCCACCGGCATCGACGCCACCAGCGCCAAGCCGATCGCGATGGTCGCCACCTCCTCGTGATTGTGCCACAAGCCCAAGACCGGAATGAGCACCATGAGGAAGGCCACGGGAACCGAGATATTGGCCAGGAGCGCGGTGAGGAGCATCGTGGGTCGACGGAGGATCGCCCGCACCTGCTCGCTCCTCACGCGCAGCCCCGCGCAGAGGAGCAGTGAGGCTAGCAAGAGAGCGGGCATCGAAGCTTTCAAGGCTCCATGCGAGGTTGTCCAGATGGGGATCGATGCGTTCTTGATCGCGAGCCCTGGACCAGGGAGCAGCCCGGCAAGAAGATAGCTGAGCACAACCAGGAAAAAGACACGGCGATGGAGGATATCGCCCAGTGTCGTGATCATTTTCGAGAGTCCGTTCATGTTCAAACTCCACCAAGAATTGTGGATGGCGCGAAGAGATGTGTGCGCCTCTTCTCTGGCAATCGTAACAGCCGCTCCTGAGCAGTCAGTGAAAAAGGGATAAGATCCTTCTTATCTTGGATTCATGCTCTTTTGATGGTTGCGTGTGTAGTATAAGGATGACTGGCTGAAGCCGGTTCGCCGCGATAGGGTATAAGGGAGCAGATCTTGCGCCCATGAAGGAGGCGCTTTGATGGGCATTCGGGTGCTGGTCATCGAGGACGACGAGGAGACTGCCGACTTCCTGGTCCGGGGTCTGCGCGAGGAGGGGTTCACCGTCGAGAGCGCCGCGGATGGCGCCGCGGGATGGCACGCCCTCCAGCACGGGCCTTGGGACCTGGTCGTGCTGGACTGGTGGCTGCCCGGGTCTGACGGGCTGACGCTGCTGAAGCGCTTTCGCCAGGCCGGCCACGAGACCCCGGTGCTTTTCCTCACGGCCCGCGACGCCGTGTCCGACAAGGTGCGCGGGCTCGACAGCGGCGCCGACGACTACCTGTGCAAGCCCTTCGATTACGACGAGCTGCTGGCTCGCGTCCGCGCCCTGGTGCGGCGCCAGGCCAAGTCCGGCGGCACCGTGCTGGGCCACGCCGACGTCCGCGTCGACCTGGCCACGCACCGGGCCGAACGCGCTGGCCAGCGGCTGGATCTCACGGCCAAGGAGCAATCTCTCCTGGTCTTCTTCCTCCGCCATCCGGAAGAGGTGCTTACACGAACACGTATCTATGAGCATGTCTGGGAAGAGCGCTACGACGGACTGTCCAACACGCTGGAGGTTCACGTCATGGAGTTGAGGCGCAAGCTCGAGGCCCATGGTCCCCGGCTGATCCACACGCTCCGCGGGCGAGGGTATCTCTTCGGCGAGCGTGCCGAGTCAGGGCCCTTGCCATGAAACTGAGCACCCGGCTGTCGCTCTTCTTCCTCAGCGCCCTGGCGGCTGTCCTCCTGGGCTTTTCGGTCGCGCTCTTCGCCCTGGCCTGGAAGTACCTGGACCGCCAGGTCGATGAGCGGTTGGAAGCGGCGCTCAACACGCTCCTGGCGGCGACCGAGTCCGGTCCCCTGGGGCTGGAGTGGGAGCCCTACGATCGGACCGTCTCGTTCAATCGCCGGATGGTCGAGGGCTCGTTCGCCTGGCAGGTTACAAACGCGCGAGGTGAGCGGCTCGACGGCTCGGCGGCCGATGAACTGGCCGACATCCTGGCCCACCCCCAGGACCAGAGGCGCAAGCATCACGGCCGCTTCGTCGACGCCCGGGGGACGACCTGGCGCGTCAGGTACCGTTGGCTCAAGGCGCCGGAATCCAGCGCGAAGCAGGCCGCGGCCGAGCCATTGCCTGCCGGTTTCCATGCCGAGCTGATCCTGGGCGCGGCGGTGTCGATGGAGGGCGTGCGGAGCACCTTGCGCAATCTCGCCCTGGTGCTTTTCGCCCTGTCGTGCTCGATTCTGGCGCTGGCGCTGGTCTGCGGCAGGAAGCTGAGCGAACACGCCCTGAAGCCCGTCACCAGCATGGCCCAGGCGGCGCGCGCCATCAGCGGAGAACAGATCGAGGAGCGGCTGCCTTTTCCCAGGACCGCCGACGAGATCGAGGACCTGGGCCGATCGATCAACGGACTGCTCGATCGTCTGCAAGACTCGTTCGAGCGCCAGCGCCGGTTCACGGGCGACGCTTCCCACCAGTTGCGCACGCCCCTTACCGCCATCCAGGGGCAAGTCGACCTGGCGCTCCGGCACGAGCGGACCGCCGAGGAGTACAGGCGGGCACTCGCGGTCGTCCAGCGCAAGACCCGGCATCTGTCGCGGATCGTCGAGTCGCTCTTGTTTCTGGCGCGGGCGGATCACGAGGCCCTGGAACCTCTGCTGGAAGCCGTCGACCTGGCCTTATGGCTCACCGACCATGTCCGGGTATGGAAAGAATCTCACGGTGATGCCAATTTACAACTGGAGATCGCCCCCGAGGGCTCGTTCGCGGTGAGGGTTCAGCCCGCGCTTTTGGCCGAGCTGGTGAACAACCTGCTCGACAACGCCGAGCTGTACAGCGGGCCGGGCTCGCCGATCAGAGTCACCCTCGACGGTCAAGGAGACGCGGTCGCGCTGGCGGTCGAGGACCGGGGAATCGGCATCGCCGCGGACGAGCTGCCGCATCTGTTTGATCCGTTCTACCGCTCTCCGGAAGCCAGGCGCCGGGGCTCTCCCGGATTGGGCCTGGGCCTGTCGATCGCCGCGCGGCTGGCCCGCTCGCTGGGCGGGACCATCCTTGTCTCCAGCCAGGTCGGCCAGGGCAGCCGGTTCACCCTGCGGCTGCCGGTTGATGGCCAGGCGATGCCGGAGCTTCGTACAGAGTTTGCCGTCACGTCGGTGTAAGCCGGGCGGGTCATTCCGCCAGCAGCGTTGCCCGGCAACAGGCTTGGTTCAAGCTCCGGGGTTGATTCGCACGTTGTTGAAGTCGAGGCCCATGCGATCACAATAGCGCTTCATGCCATCCAGAGCCGGGCCGTAGGTCCGGTCCTCAAGCAGTGCGGCGCGGTAGGAACGATAAGCCGAGTGAGGCTCGCCCAGACGCTCGTGCAGCTCGCCCAGGAGCGTGTGGACTCTGGGCGAGTCGGGATCGAGATCGAGCATCCGTTGCAGGAGGACTTCGGCGATTTCATGTTGCCCCTGACGCAAGGCCTGCCGGGCCACGATGAGTGTTTCCGTGAGCCGATCGTGCCGCGACCCGCGGCTGGCGCGGCCTGTGAGTGATTCCGTGACGGTGCGACGCGGACTGGCGGGATCAACCGGCTTGGAATCGAAATCGGACCTCGCCGGAAGCCAGTTCGCGCTCAGCCGGTTCTTGACGCTGACATTGATGGAAGGCTTCACCTGAGAACACTCCTCTTCGGTTGCAACATTCCAGGTACTCGGCTTGCGCTGGCATCCTTGTCTCCCCAAGCCGTGTACAGCTTCGGATGGTGTCCTTCGATCCCCTTTGCACGTGTGGTGCCGGAGGAATCGGCTTTGCTTAAGTGGTTAGGGCGGTTTGCAATCGGCTTGCGCACTCATTGAATATCGTAGGGCCCGCTGTGCGGACCAATTGCTCT
>JBMFUH010000018.1:0-19392 GCA_049966735.1 Isosphaeraceae bacterium | reverse complement strand
GCTCCTCCTGGAAAACGAATCGCCCGCACCGACCACCAGCCGACCCAACAGCCAATGACCGTACGATTCCTCAAACGCGCTCGCTCGTCCCGCTTCAGGGCCTTTTTCCGGCTGCCCAACTGGCTGACAGGGGAGCGACGTCGAGAGCGGACTCACCAGCTCTTGCTACCCTTCCTCGAGCGCTCAGCGCGCCTGGGACGACGATTCAAGGCGGGGATCATGGTGATCACCGCGGCCGTGATCCTCCTGCTTTACGTCGCCTCACCGAACGCTCGCTACGCCGCGGCCTGGCTGGCGACTCATGGCCGCTGGATCTTGCTCGAGGCGGTGGGTCTGGATCCTCCCCGCGAGGAGATCGACGCCCAGTGGCGGCGCAGACGGCTCCATGACATCGATCAGACGCGCGCGAAGCTGCGGAGCACTTACAACGAGTATGGCCCGGCCATGCGGAAACTCCTCGACTACGCGGGCCTTGACCCCGATCACGCCCTCCTGCGCTGGGGAAACTTCGATCGCACGCTCTATCTCCCATCGACCGTCTTCGAAGCCGACGATACCGGCCGATCATACCGGTTTCGCCCGGGCACGAGCTCGATCTGGGTGCGCAACCTCAAGCTCAAGGGGGACATTCTGGCTTACTTCCAGATCCCGTTGACGCCGCGGCTCCAGGCGGCCGTTGCGGGAACCGGGGCGATTATCGTCTCGACCTCCGTGCAGACAACCAACTCCTGGGGCCTGCGCGGGCCGGAGCCCGACACTTCCGCGCCCTTGCAGGGGATCATCCTCGGTGATTCGTACATGCAGGGGCTCTTTGTCGGCGACGACCAGACACCTTGCCAGTGCCTGAAGCGCGAGCTGACGCGTCGGCTGAAGGTGCGAACCGAGATCCTCAACACGGGCCATCTTGGCTACTCGCCCGAGCAGGAATACTACACGCTCAAGGAGTATTGTGATAAGTTTCATCCTCAGTTCGTGGTTCTCAGCCTCTTCGCCAACGACTTTGGCGACCTGTTCGAGGCCCTGGATGGGAAAGGCGACTGGGAGGAAGGCAAGTACTGGCTGGGTCAGATCAACCAGTTCTGCCGGACGCGCAGGCTCGTTTGCCTGACGGTCCCCGCGCCCTGGGCCAACCAGTTTGCAAGCCAGCGCAAGGCCGGCTTCTATCCGGGGAAGATCTCGAACATCCTGGAGGACTCCAGCCCGTTTTACCTGGATCCGTTCGAGGATTTCGCCAGCGAACGCCTGAGGCAGTTCATCCGCCTCAACCGTGAAGGGAAGCCGACGTCGCCCGATCCCCTGTTCAACGGCCAGCTTGGCGACGGCCATTTCTCACCACTGGGCTGCGAAGTCTGGGCGCGTGCCGTGAGTGCCCGGCTGGTACTTCTGCTCGAGGCACAGCGGGACGCGAAGGTGATCTCCTTCTGAGGACCGTTCATCCCATCACCGCATGAAGCTCCGTCACGCCACGTCGTTTGACTTATGGCCGAAGAGGAAAGTGGAGTTTGGGAAAGCCTGGAACTCACCGGCCGTGGCGGCTGGTGGGATATTGAAGTGCGAAAACGCTACTTGCCGCCGCGGTCAGGTGCAGCGTTTGGCTCGGCCCGCTTTTTCTGGCGATTGGCCGGATTCTTGGCCGGTTGGGCGCGCTCGAATTGCGACCAGAACTTCTCCTCGTCAAGCCACTCCCCCTCCCGAAATTGCTGGCGAGAGCGATCCAGGACAGCACGCAGGTGCGGCGAATACGCCATCAGAAGCCGCTCAATCTCGTCCTCGTCCTGCACGCCGACAATGACTGCGACTGGACGCCCATTGCGTGTCACTACCACTGGTCTATCTTCACTAGCCTTCAGGAATGCGCTGAACTGAGACTTTATTTCAGCAACCGATGCGATCTTCATAGCTGCACCTCCTTACCACCGATGAACAAGCGCTCTCTTTGTTTCTCCCCGAGAGCCATGACCTGGACCACGCGGGACTCTTCGTCGATGTCGTAGAGGACGCGAAATCGGTTGTCCAGGCCGAAGCGAATCTCCCAAGCACCTCCGAACGATGCCGGCCGAAGCAGGGGCTGGCGATTCGTCGTCTCTCTGGTCGGCTCGAAACGTAACTGCTCGCCGATCTTCTCCCGGATGAGCGCGTGGTATTTCGCGTCGATAGCCCGAAGGTGCTCCGTGACCTTGGAGGCGAAGGCCAAGCTATAGGGGCGCCGCGCCATGATGACCATAATTATGGCCATCTCGCATCGACTTGTCAAGACTCGCCGCTCTGATCCCGACACCTTTACTGCCGCGTTTTACGAGTCGAGGCGGCGGGCTGGCGATCGTCGTGGGAGTGGTCCGCACTGGACCTGACGCCTGATTCCGCTGGCGCGGCCGAAACGGGCGAGCCGTCGGGCATCGGGCATTCCCAGTGCATGATCAAATCAAAGTCTTCACTGCGATACACCCAGGTGGGGTCGATGCCGAAGACGCAGTAGACAACCACTCGAGACTCATCCGGGTCCGCGAGGGAGAGCTTTACCTGGAATCGACGGTGGCCTTCGGCCCTCGACTGACCGACGATCATGAACGATCGGAGAGCTTGCCCCAACCGCCTGCGCTGATCCACAAACATGAGCTTCGGTGCCGGCGCGCAGGACAGCGGCAGCCCAGGCGAGTCGTGCCAGGCCTTGAGCGAAGTCTCGACGGCGCGGCGGGCCAGCGCGGCCTCAGGCAAAGGAGACGGCGAACCACTCCGCGCATCACCCCCGCATGATGAACATAATATCATGGCGGGAAAGCCGATGAGTAACGCGATGTTCCGCGGGGAGATATGACCTGGTTTCACGATATCGTTGCTCCGAGGAGACGTTCTTCCTCGAAAAATAACACTTGCCGTCGCGGCCTGACAAGGTTAGAGTTTTACCATCTCACTTACTCTTGATGGTTACTTCCATCGACCCTTCACGCGACCCATTAGGCGGATGCAGCAGGCTGAAGGCTCACGATTGATCCGCATTGGCTTTTCTGTTGCCGGACAGAAGGCGAAGCGCCGTTGTTGTCTCATCACGGCGATCGTGCTTGCATCTGCAGTCTCGATACTGTCTCCCGCTGCTCAAGCGACCTGCTCCCACCTTGTCACCACGAAGGCGGACGCGGCGCGCTGGGAACTTGCCCAACTGGATCGGCTCATCCTGGGCAGTTCGCTCGACGGCAAGGTGCAAAGCAGTCTCCCACCCGGCAGGCCCGTCGCCCCACGATGCCACGGATTCCTCTGCGCAGGCAACTCCATCCCGATTCTCCCTCTGACAGCTCCACAGGTCGTACCGCGAATCGACGCCTGGAGTCGCACGCGGCTTCGATCGCGCACCAGAAACCAACCTGCCGCACGCCTCTGGCTCGACGAAGCCTCACCCCATGCGGTGGATCGGACGGAGCAGCTTTCCCGCCCTCCGCGATGACTTGAGCCGTTGATCTCACCATTACCGCTCCTGATTGCCGTCCCCCGGCTTCGTTTTGAGGTGAGAGTAAACCCACGCCTCGGTTGCTCCCCGGCCGTTCGCGCGTTGACCTCGCGCTTCACCTGGCGATTCATCGGACGCTGAGCGGCAATCTTCCCTCGATGACCCCTCGAATGCGCGGGGCTCACAAGGGAGACGGCTCGCGTTCTTCTTCCCCGCGAACTTCTGGCGACACTCGCGCCCCAGTGCATTAGCGATCATTCATTGATATCGTTTCATCCAAATCGCTCTCGATCGGGAAGGACCATCCATGCGCGGACGACATTCCGGCTTCACGCTCATCGAGTTGCTTGTGGTCATCGCCATCATTGCTGTCTTGATTGCCTTGCTCCTGCCCGCCGTCCAGTCGGCGCGCGAGGCGGCGCGGCGGGCCCAGTGCACGAACAACCTCAAGCAAATCGGCCTGGCATGCCATAACTATCTCTCAGCTTTTCAGACCCTCCCTTTCGGCAAAGGCCCCAGTTACAACCTGCTCGTGCCCGGAACGGTTTATTACGCTCGGTGGTCGGCTCAGAGCCAGCTCCTCATGTTCATCGAGCAAGGAAACCTGTTCAACAGCATCAACTTCCACCTGGCTCCGGAAACGCCCGGAATGGCCGGCGACGTCCCGTTCATGCCTCCGTTTCAGAATGCCAATCGGGAAAACGCAACGTGCTCGAGAATCCAGGTGGCCACGTTTCTCTGTCCCTCGGACGGCGCTCCCTTCACGAGCGACTGGCCCGGCGGCAACAGCTACCTGGGAAACATGCAAACCTGGGCCTGCGACCTGGGCGACGACAACCCCTCCGTGGTTGACCCCCAGGCGGTGCCCCGAGGGGTCTTTTACTACTTGAGCCGCGTCAAGCTCTCGAGCATCACGGATGGAACGAGCAACACCGCCTTCTTCAGCGAAAAGATTCGCGGTAACGGGACTCGCGACCGCGACGCCCGTTCCGACTCGATGATCACCTCGTCCCCTACCAGCCTCAACGGCACCTATACGACCTGTCTGAATACCAGTCCGATGACCGCGTCGCGACTGACCCACGCACAAGGCGCAAGCTGGGTCATGGGAGAAATGTGTTGCACGGAGTACAACCATGTTTCGACACCCAACAAAGGAACCTGCGCCGGACTGGGGTTCGCAGACAACAACATGGCAAACATGCCCATGCAGGTTCCCCCTTCGAGCTATCACCCCGGGGGCGTCAATACACTGTTCGGCGATGGCAGCGTCAGGTTCGTCAAGGATAGCGTCTCGCTTCAGACCTGGAGGGCACTCGGGACCCGCAACGGCGGCGAAGTCATCACGGCTAATTCTTATTGACCAGAGATGTTTGATCATGAATAACGTAAAGTTCTTACGATATGCCACCCCGTGCTGCCTGTCCCTCCTCCTGCTCTCGGCAGGGGGATGCGGCACGAGCGGCGGCGGCACGTTGCCTCCGGACGATGTCGCCCGCACGGCTCTGGAATCCGCACTGAAGCTCTGGTGCGACGGCGGCCAACCCGGAACCATCAAAGGAACAGACCCTCCCGTCGAGGTCCATGACACCCCCTGGGCCCAGGGCGATCAACTGAAGTCGTTCGAGATCCTCAAGGAAGATACAAACGTCGCCGATCGGCAGTTCAACGTCCGCCTCTCCCTCTCAAAACCGGCGGGGCACAAGGAAGTGGTGTATCACGTGATCGGCCGCGGTCCGGTGCAGGTGTTTCGTGAAGAGGACTTCCTCCGCAACATCAACATGGAGGATGGTCCGAGACTGTCCAAGCCCGGGAAAGCCAGACGGCGCGGTCGCTAGCAAACGCGGCGAGATGCTGGTCGTCTTCTTGTCCAGGCAACGTTGTGAGTCCGGTTCCGTCCGCTCATCGAGAAGTCGAGTCTCATGATTTCTCTCCAGACACCCGCGTCTCCCCAGGGGCGAGCCTCGCCGCCGTCCGTGCGATCGCTTCGCCAGTCGATTCGCGCCGCGCTCAGACTGGTCGAGGTTCGTCTCCGGATCCCGCTCTTCCTCATCGTCTCGGCCGTGGTGGTCGGCCGTTGGGACACGTTGCGCAACTACTGGGACCGGCTCTTCCACGTGGCGCGCGAGCAGAGTTCCGCGACCAGCCCGGTCTCCACCGACACCGAGTACTTCTGTCCCATGGACCCTGGCGTCGTGTCGAGCTGGCCCGGGAAGTGCGGAATCTGCAACATGGACCTCGTCCGCCGCAAGCGAGGAGAAGCCGCCGCGCTGCCGGGCGGCGTCGTGGCGCGGATGCAACTCTCTCCTTACCGGGTTCAACTCGCGGGAATTGAGACAGCGCCGGTCCGCTATGAGCCCCTGGCCCGAAGTTTTCGAGCCGCCGGGATCGTTCGCCGCGAAGGCAACTCGCTCGTGGTGCCGCTGGAAATTCCACCACGCCATCTGTCCTGGCTGAAGGGCTGCACCGAGATCACGGCCCAGTGCGGCGATGCGAACCCGGCGCGTCCTTGCGCCGGGCGGTTGCACTTCCATGACAGACGGACAGAGCAGGGGGGGCAAGGCGTCGCGACGATGGTCGAAATCCTCGGCTCCGCAAACGGCATCGAGCCGGGGGTAATCGCCGATGTCACCTGCCACGTGCCGGTCGCCCAGCTCGAACCCTTTCGCTCTCTGCCAACCGACCCGCCTCCTCTCAAGCCAGACGAACCGCGGCAGCTTTACACCTGCCCCGAGCATCCTCAGAACCTGGACATCAAGCCAGGCCACTGCTCGGTGGAGGGGAACGAGCTCATGCCGCAACCGATCCTGGAAACTCAGCGAATCCGCTGGTGGTGCCCGATGCACCCCGCGGTGACGTCCGACCAGGCGGGAAAACGGTGCCAGGAGTGCGGCGGAATGATCCTCAAGCCCCGAGTGCTGTCATATCAACCGCCCGGCAAGGTTCTTGCCGTGCCAGAATCGGCAGTGGTCGACACGGGCCTCCGGAAGGTGGTGTTCATCGAGACCATGCCGGGAATGTTCGACGGCGTCGAGGTCGTTCTCGGCCCCCGCTGCGGCGATTCGTATCCGGTTGTGCAGGGACTGGAGCCTGAACAGAAAGTGGCCGTGTCGGGGGCGTTTCTGCTCGATGCCGAGACGCGACTGAATCCGAGCCTGGCGTCCAACTACTTCGGCGCGGGACGGACCAGCCATTCCACGTCCGCTTCCAGCAACATAACCGTCGCAACTTCCCCCGGCGACAGCTCACCCCTGGCGCAGCTCGCGCCCGCAGACCGAATCCTCGCCCAGCAACAGAAGATTTGCCCGGTCACCCGCAAGGCCCTCGGTTCCATGGGAACCCCGGTTCGCGTGGTCGTGGCCGATCGTGTTGTCTTCCTGTGCTGTAGCGGCTGCCAGGATGCTCTCGAATCCAATCCCGCTCGCTACCTGACCGTGCTCGACGCGAAACCAGCCCCATGATCGACGCGATCATCACCTTCTCCATCCGCCATCGCTACGTGGTGATTGCCGCCAGCGCCGTCCTGGCCATCCTCGGGCTCTGGGCCGCGTGGCTCACCCCCGTGGACGCGATCCCCGACCTGTCGGAGAACCAGGTCATCGTCTTCAACGACTGGAAGGGCCATGGCCCCCGCGAGATCGAGGACCAGGTCACGTATCCGCTAGCGCTCGGTTTGCAGGGTGTCGGCGGCGTGCGCGTGGTGCGCTCATCCAGCGATGTCGGCTTCTCGATGATCAGCGTGATCTTCGAGGACAGCGTCTCCTTCGACGAGGCCCGTCGGCGCGTGGGGGAACGACTGGCCAGGGTCCAGAGCCAGCTTCCTGCTGGTGCCCTTGCTTCCTTGGCACCCGATTGCCTCGCGACGGGCCAGATCTTCTGGTACTCCGTCGAGGGACCGAACCTCGACCTGGGCCGGCTGCGCGCCCTCCAGGACTGGTACGTCCGGCCGCAACTGAGCTCCGTCCCTGGCGTGGCGGAGGTCTCGAGCGTGGGCGGTTTCCCATACGAATACGAGATCGCCGTCGATCCCCGCCGGCTCCAGGCTCTGGGGGTCACGCTCAGGGAGATCATCGAGGCGGTGGCGGCATCGAACTCGGCGGCCGGCGGGCATGTCATCACCAAGGCCCGAGCAGAATATGTCGTCCGTGGAGTGGGCTGGCTGGGCGCCTCCGCCAAGGCGGGCGATCCAGGATTTGACCCGCGGAAGGCCGTGGCTGACCTGGAGCAGGTTCCTCTGCCCACCGCCGCGTCCGGGATCGTCCGCATCTCCGAGGTTGCCCATGTCTCGATCGCGCCTGGCTACCGCCGCGGGGTCCTCGAGAAAGACGGCAGCGAGGTCGCCGGCGGCGTGATCCTGATGTCGCACGGCGAGAACCCGCTCGAGGTGACCCGCCGGCTCAAGGCCAAGATCCGCCAGATCCAAACGGGGCTGCCGCCCGGAGTGAAGATTGTCCCCTTTTACGACCGAACGCCGCTGATCCAGGGAGTGATCGGCACCGTGACCGGAACGGTCGTCGAGGCGATGATCTCGGCCAGCCTGTGCGTCCTGGTCATCTTGATCCACCTGCGGACGTCGTTCATCGTCGCGATCACTCTCCCTCTCGCGGCGCTCTCTTCCTTTCTCTTGATGACGCTCTTGCGCTGGGCGGGAATCGTCGACATTCAGGCCAACGCGATGTCGCTGGCTGGCATCGCCATCTCGATCGGCGTGCTGGTCGACTCGTCGATCGTCATGGCGGAGAACGTGATGCACCGGCTCAGGGAGCGATTCGGCAACCGTCCCGTGGCAGGCGACGTGAGCGACATCGTTCTCTCGGCCTGCCTGGCAGTGGGCCGACCGATCGTCTTCTCGGTGGCCATCATGCTGCTCTCGTTCCTGCCCGTCTTCGCCCTGTCGGGAATCGAGGGCAAGATGTTTCGTCCTTTGGCGTTCACCAAGTCGTTCGCCCTGCTGGCCGTGTCCGTCCTGGCGATCACCACGGTCCCCGCGCTCTGCTCGCTTCTGATCCGCGGCAAGCTGCGCTCCGAGCAAGAGAACCCGCTGGTGCGCGGCGTGATCGAGGTCTACCGGCCCGTGCTTGCCTATTTCATGGAGAAACCCATCGCGCTGGCCTGGATCGTCAGCGTCACCTTCCTGGTCGGTTTCGCCCCACTGGGCGTGCACCGACTCTTCCTGGCCATCCTGTTCATCAGCCTGGCGGCCACGGCGCTTCTGGCCCGCCGCCGCTGGAGCCGGGTCCTGGCTCCGCTCAGCCTCTTGCTCGTGGCCCTGGTTGCCGACCAGTCCATGACGCCGCTGCCGCGCAGGTTTCTCACTCCCCTGGACGAGGGGATGGTCATGGACATGCCGATCACCGTCCCTCGAGCCTCGATGACGGAGTCGCTCGACGACCTGAAGGCGCGCGACATGGTGCTGTGCCGGTTTCCCGAAGTCGACATGGTCGTCGGCAAGGCGGGCCGAGCGGAGACTCCGACTGACCCCGCGCCGCTGGACATGATCGAGACCATGGTCAACTTCCGCCCCCGTGAGCTCTGGCCCCGCCGCAAACTCCACGCGGCCGACGCCCGTCGCCAAACGGGAGCAGTGCTTGAGGCACTGGTGAACGACAAGGTTATCGACTGGCCTGGCGACGCGACCAAGCGCGACCAACTTGTGGACGAAGTCACCGAGGCCGCCTTGCCCCTCTTCGACGCGGCCATGCGCGAGTACGCGTATCAGCGAAACCAGGAAGTCGTCCGCGGCGCCGGACCTTCGCCGACCTCGATGCATCCTGATGATCCGGCCGAAGCCCGGCTTGTGCCTGTCTGGCGAGACCACGTGGCGGAACTGGACGGGGAGCTGCTCGATCGCGCCGCGACGGTCTTCACCCGGATCGCCATCGAGCAACTCATCGAGCGGGCTCCCGCAGTGGCCCAGGAAACTGCAACATATCTGGAAAGCCTGAAAAAAGTCCGCGAGCGTGGCCTGTCGCTCCTCACGCGGAAGCACGAGTCTTCCTCTGGAGGTCATCATCATCACATGGGCGGCGGCCCGCAGCTCTTCGTCGAGCCCTCGCCGATCCTCGAGGAACTGCACAGGAGACTCGCCGATCAGTTCAGCCGATGGTTGATCCTCTGGAAAATCGGTCGCGACGAACTGGCGGGTTTCGGAGGTGAGCTGGACCTCGCGGTGCAGATGCCGGGTTGGACGAACGTCTGGACGATGCCCATCCAGAACCGGGTGGACATGCTGGCCACCGGCGTCAACACCACGATCGGCATCCGCGTGCTGGGCCAGAACCTCGACGAGGTCGTGCAAACCTCCAACGAGATCGCCGCGGTCGTCAAGCAGATCCGGGGCGCGGTCGATGTCGTCGCCGATCCGATCCGGGGCAAACCGTATCTCGAGATTCGCTTTGACCGCGAGCGAGCGGGTCGGCTGGGCGTGAGCGTGGGCGAGGCCAACGACGTGATCGAGGCCGCGCTGGCAGGCAAGACGGTCACGTTGGCGATGGAGGGCCGCGAGCGGCATCCGGTGGTGGTTCGCTACGCGCGTGATTTCCGCCAGGACGAGGAGTCGGTGCGCGAGTTGCTCGTTCCGGCGAAAGCGAGCACGAGCGGCTCACCGGCCCCACGCGTTCGCCAGGTTTCGCTCTCGGAAATTGCTGACGTCCAGGTGGTTGAAGGTCCGGCCACCATCAAGGGGGAGAACGGACTCTTGCGGAATTACGTGCGGCTCAACGTCCGAGGGCGCGATGCGGTGGATTTCGTCGACGAGGCGCGCCAGGTGGTCGCTCGCGAGGTCAAGCTTCCCGAATCGGTCTCGGTGGAATGGACCGGCCAGTTCGAGCACCAGCTTCGTGCACGGCGGACGCTGGCGGTCGTCGTGCCCATCGTGGTCGTGCTCATCTTCCTAATTCTTTATTGGACCTATCACGACCTGGCTGACGCCGCGCTGATGCTCCTCACGGTCCCCGGAGCCATCGCCGGCGGCCTGTTCTTTCAGTGGCTGCTGGGCGAGGCGTTGTCGGTGACCGTCTGGGTGGGATACATCGCCTGCTTCGGCATGGCGACCTCAACAGGGATTATCATGCTGGTTTACTTGCGCGAGGCCCTGGATCGAGCGGGAGGTCTGCAGCATATCACCCTGCCGGAGCTGCGCCAGGCCGTGCTCTCGGGCGCCGTGCATCGATTGCGGCCCAAGCTGCTGACGGAGGGGACGGTGGTCATCGGCCTGGCGCCCATGCTCTGGGCCAGCGGCGTGGGCTCGGAGGTGATCCGCCCCATGGCCGCCCCGGTTCTGGGCGGCATCCTCGTCGCCGATGAAGTCGTCGACCTGCTCTTGCCTGTCCTCTTCTACTCCATCCGCCGCTGGCGGTGGCGGAGAATACACCATCCAACAAACTGGGGCGAGCCTGTTGCGTCTCAGACGTCTCCCAACGTTGAGATCGCGAAAGCCTTTTGAAACACCGCGTGGGCATTCTTGAACGTCAGGGAGCCTCATATTCGAGGTTGAACCGTTGCTGGGGGCCGTCGTAGATCAACCGGCAATGGCTGAGAACGTCGCGACCGATCAAGGCGAAGTAGCCTTCCGCGGCGAGATCACAGGCGATCGCGCCAACCGTGACGATCAGTGCGGGGTTCTCGGTCTCACCCAGGACGATGCTCGCGTCGTACACGTGCCGCAACTCGTAGGCGGGTCCAGTCGATGGGGTGTGAATCGGGGTGACACCGTGCGGCTCGAGTCCCAACCGTTCGATGATGTGGGTGTCGAGTGCCGAACAACTCGCGCCGGTATCGATGAGTCCGGCGACGACAACGGGCTGACCGAACGATCGATTGGCCTTCTTGAGTGCCTCGACCCGCTGAACGGTCTGCATGATCTTGACGTCCACCACCGGCCCCCAGGGACGAATGACACCCGTCAGGATCGGCATGGCGGCAAGTCTCGCGAGAAGTATTGGATCGGCTCCGCTTTGTGGATCTGTTTGACCAGAAACGGGTCTAGCCCAAACTCTTCGTAGCCCGCCGCAAGCGCATTCTCATAGGTATCAAACGGCCCTCTGATCGTCACGCCCCGGACGAGAACGTACTTTCCCTCATGGGCGAGTAGGTCAATCAAATTCTCATTATAGGTCGCAAGTTCTTTCTCGAGCGCCATGTCGATCACACCAGGCCGTTTCGGGTCGTGGCAGGGCCTTTGTCGTGCCTGGCTCCTTCAGGACTGTGATATCCGTGATCGGGAAACCACTCTGAGTGTAAGCATATCAACAGCCTGACTGCTGTCAACCTCTCCTTCTTGAAGGTTGGCCCGGCGTCCCAACAAGGCGTAGCCGGTACACTTCGGCGTCCGTGGCCGCCGGGCCAACCTGTCAGCGGTTGACGCCCGGCCGGCTCAGGGAACGGCCTTCAGGACGTAAAACCCATGAAAAACGCCGTCCGCATCCTTGTAGTAGCCCGCGACATTGCCGTTGTCGCTGATCCCAGCCAGAACGGTGTGGTTGACAACGGGGACGTCGATGGTGATCAGCTTGCCCGCGCGCGTCAGCACGAAACCGTTCCGCACTCCACCTACGCTGTAGGCTCCGGAGAGGTCCCCCTGATCGTTGATGTCCTGGAGGATGGTGAAGTCCGCACCGGGCACGTCGATCGTCTGGAACTGGCCGCCAATCTTGGTAAAGCCGTGGTACACGCCGTTGCTGTCGGAGAAGTAGCCGGCGACGACCCCGGCGTTGTTGATGCCGTTGACGATCGTGCCGACGTAGTGGACTTTGTCGGCACCCGGAACGTCGAAGAAGGAATAGGAGCCGGTCCGCGGGTCGAACATCCAGCCCTGATTGCCCGTGGATATGGTCGGGTCAGTCGTCCAGTTGCCCGCGATTACCCCCTGGGCATTCACGCCACCCGCGGCGTTGTAGCCGGCGCCGGGGATGACGGGCAGGGTGTTCCAGACCTGCGTACCGATGTTGTAGGTCGCGGCGCGGAAGATGCCGTTGTCGTCGACGTACTGCGCACCGACCCAGTCCTGGTTGTTGATGTTGTAGAGGGCGGCCTGCGACAGCGCCGGGCTGGACGTAGGCCCGTCCACAGTCATTACCACGCCATTGAGATAGACAAATCCGTGGGAATTGAAGGCCTCGTCGTAGTACTGACCCGTGACAATGCCCTGGTTGCTGATTCCGAAGGCTCCGGTCAACACAGCGCCGGGGACATCGACCGTGACGAAATTGTTGCCTGGCGGGCCGGCGGCAACGAGCAGTCCCGCAGCGAGGACGAGGAAACCGAAGCGGCGGATTCGTGGTCTCTGTGACATCTTCGCAAGCTCCCTTTCTCGTTGGAAACAGAAAGTCATCGAACTGGGGCACATACTGTGGGTCCTGGCCGCGCGTCTTGCGCTGGCCTGGCCCTCCTCCCATGGGTGGCTCGGTCTCGGGCGAATTGGCGCACCGCCCGGGGATAGCTCCTGGTCTTATGGCGGCGCTGGAACGCTCGGTGATTTGGGCCCATCGAACACGTCGTCCGGCAGCTCGCCTGCCGGGCCGGCCAGGACTGCCTGGGCTTCGCCCTGGAACATGTTCAGCTCCTCGGTCCACTGGCCCGACAGGTTGGGATGCTCGCGCCGCCAGCGAAGCGCGCGGTCGAGGTCGGCCCTTGCCCGCTCAATCTGCCCCAGCCTGTGGTGGGCCATGGCCAGGAAGAAGAGGTCGAACGCATCGGACTGACCCTTGCCGGCGGCGAGGCTTCTCTCAAGCGTGGCAATCGCCTCGGCATACTGCCCCGCGCGATACAGAGCGACGCCCAGCGTGTTGATGTAGATGGCCGCTGGGGACAGTTCGATGGCGCGGCGGGCCAGGGACAGGGCACGCTGAGAGTCGCGGGTCGACCCGCGCGCGGTCGCCAACCCCCAGGCGAAGTTGTTGCAGTGATAGGCCAGCACTCCCCGGATGCGGCGCTGGTCCGGCTGGCGCGCCAGCATGGCCTCCAGGTCGGCAATGAGGGATTCACAGAACCTGGGATCGGGGAGCCAGGTCAGCGGCGACGGGCCGAGGTCGACCCGGAGGGGAGGAAGCGGCGGCAGCGTGGGGCTGGCCGGGTCATCGTCGGAATAGGCCGGCGCGTCCCAGTCGAGGCCCATTCTGAGAAGCGTCTTGCGGGTCGCCCGCAGGTCCCAGACGTGTACGGCCGGGCCATCGCTGGTGGTGATCGCGAGGCGCGTCCCGTCGGGGCTGAAGGTCGCCCCCCCCATTTCGCATAGCTCCGGGCTTTCCAGCCGCGCCAGGGTGCGGCCCGTCTCGGTCTCGACCAGGCGAATGACCTCGCTCGCATTCCGGACGACTACCAGGCGGCCGTCGGGGGAGAAACAGAAGCCGGTGCCGCCGATCTTCTGCTTGACCTCGCGCCAGGTTCCGACTTCCCAGAGCCGGCAGGGTGAAGTCTGCGTCATCAACCATTTCCCAACGGGGCTGAAAATGACCCCGGTACCAAAATCGATGGGCAACTCGGCCATCTTCGTGCCGTCGCGGATGCGCCAGACCTGGGCGCCGTGATAATGGCTGCCGGTCGCCAACCATTGTCCATCGGGGCTGACGGCGACGGAGCGGCAATCGTCCAGCGGCCCAAGGAGAGACGTCCGCTCGGGAGTCACGACAATGGCGAAGTCGTGGTTCGCCTGTGCCAAGACTCGGCCCGACCAGTCCTCGGCAACTCCCCCTGGCGGCGGGAAAGGGAGCTGACGCGGTGGGCCGATGCGGAAAACACCGCGGCCGGGGTCAAGCTGGATCGGCCAACGCCGCACGCCGACGGCCCCACTGGTGAGCAAGTCGCCCGACGCTTCGAACATGATGCTCCAGGTGTCCCTGATCGGCAGGAAGGCAAGCTCCGTGCCGCAGGCCAGGTCCCAGAGCACCACGCCCCCCTCGATGCTGGCCACGGCCAGGACCCGGCCGTCGCACCGGACCGATGGGCAGCGACAATCAATTCGATGTATTGACATATGAGCAAACGTGTGGTATTCCAGGGCAGGATCAACCTGGTACTGGGTCAATCGGTCTTCCCGCGCGACGACGATCCGTCCGTCCTGGCTGAATTCGTCTGAATTCAGCGAGGAGTCGCCGGTCAAGGTCAGCCAGGGTCGCCCGAGGACCGGGTCCCAGAGCCACAAGCGGCCTTCAAATCCGTTGCTGGCCACCAGTGTGCCGGCGGGGTGGAAAGCTGCGTGCAAGCCGCCGTTGATATGGCCTTCGAGTGTGACGCGCCGGATGCCGGTGGCGACGTCCCAGATGTCGATCTTGGGATCATGGCACGGAGTCGCCAGCGTCGTGCCGTCGGGGCTCCAGGCGATCCAATCCGCGCCAGCCCTCAGGGGAAACGTCCGTACAATCCGACCGGACTCCGTCTCGAGAATCCGGCAGGTTGGGGGACTTGACACCTGCTCCGCGACCGCGATCTGGACCCCGTCGGGACGGAAGGACAGCCGACTCGACGGCCCCGGCCAGGTGCGGTTGAGCCGGCCGGTCGCCAAGTCGTAGTCGAGGAGCGGCCCTTGCCGGACCAGGACGATCCGCCGGCTGTCCGGGCTGAAGCTGACGTTTTGTCTCTCGACGGGCCCTGGGGCGTCGAGGGCGACCGCACGCCGGTCGATGTCCCAGACCGTCAGGGCAGCTCCTGGTTGATGGGTGGTCGCCAGGTAGCGGCCGTTAGGACTGAAGTGGAAAACCCAGAAGTCGCGATCACCGCGGGCTCGGAAGCGGGCGATTTCCTGGTCATCGGCGACGCGACGGACCGAGATGATCCCATCGCGGAACCGAAGGGCATACCGGACCATCTTGGCGTCGAAGGCGAACGCAATGACGCCCGGGGGCCGGGTGATGGCCCGGCCGGTGGGCTTGAGGTCGGGCAGGGCCAGGCAGGCGATCGCCTCATCCCGGAGTGGATCGAGCCGCTCGGGGGGGAGATTCAGCTCTTTCGCGATGGCGACCGCCTGGGTCAGGGCATCGAGCGTCCCAAACCGCTGCCCCATGCGCCGGCTGACTCGGCGCGCCTGCGCCTGCGAGATGAGAGATTCGAAAAGCCGCTCGCGTCCCTGTGCCTCGGCCTTCTGGGCCTGCGCCAGGCTCCGGCCGATCTCGTTGCGCTGGTCGCGGTACGTCCAGGCAGCGATGGTCGAGCCGATGGCCAGGAGTGTCGTCACGACCGCGGCCGTGATGTTGGCCGCGGCCAGACCGGGGTTGCGCTTGCACCACCGCCAGAACTGCTCCACGGGTCCGGCCGGCCGCGACTTGATTGGTCGGCTTTCGAGAAACCGCAGCAGCTCGTCGCGCAGCTCGCCGGCCGAGGCGAAGCGGTCCTTGGGGTCCTTGGACAGGGCCTTCAGGACGATGGTGTCCAGGTCTCGGGGGATCCGCCGGTCGTGCTGTCGCAACGGCTGAGGCGGGGTGTGCGTGATCTGGTCGATGAGCTGGGCCTGGTCGCGTTCGGCGAAGGCAGGCCGCAGCGTCAGCATCTCGTAGAGGGTTGCACCCAGCGCGTAAATGTCACCGCGGCGGTCGGTGACGCCGCGGAACCGCTCGGGCGCCATGAAGCGTAACGTGCCGACCAGGTCGTGCGACTGGGATAGTTCATCCCCCTCCACGATCTTGGCCAAGCCGAAATCGGTCACCCAGACATTGCCCCGGGCGTCGAGCAACAGGTTGGAGGGCTTGATATCACGGTGCACCACACCCTGGCGGTGGGCGAAGTCGAGGGCGTCGGCCACTTGACTGGCCAGCCGGGCGATCTCCTTGTGGTAGACCAAGCCAGACTGACCCACCACCGAATGGCTATCCCGCCGGCTGTCGTGACCGGAAAGGCTCGAGCCCACGCCATTGGCTTCCTTTCCGTTGCCTTCGGCCCCATCCGTGTGCCCTTCATTCACCGGCGTGGTCGCGGACAGATCGCTTGCGCAGGAAGTGGGCGGGCCCACGGCAAACCGGCCGGTCAAAAGTCCCTCGGCGACGCTCCGGAGGGTGTGGGCGATCGGCTCGGCCGCCTCCTGGAATGGACCGTTGGCCTCTGGCGTCGCTCTTTCCATATCGGCTGCTCGGAGCCGCCGGACGTCATCGAGCACCTGATGCAAGCCAACGCCGGCAATCAGCGGCATGGCGTAGTAGCAGATGCCGTCCTGCTGGCCATAATCGAACACGGGCACGATGTTTGTGTGGTGCAACCGCGCGGCCGAGCGGGCCTCGGTCTGGAACCGCCGCAAGGAGGATGCGTCGGTCCGGAACCGAGGATGCATGACCTTGAGCGCCACCCGGTTCCTGAGCGACTCGTGCTCGGCCTCGTAGACAACTCCCATGCCGCCGGAGCCGATGACACGAAGAATGTGGTAGTCACCCAGCCGCCGGGGATGATCCACCGCAAGTCTGGGGTGGGATTCCGCCGGCGTGGACGGTTGGTCAGGATGTCCGCCGACGGCCTGGGACAGAGGCTTGAACTGCTCCATCTCGACGAGGGCCGGGAACAGCTCTCGAATGTCATCGGCCCGCTCGGGGCAGCGTTCGACGTATTCTTCCAGGCTGGGCCGCTCGCCACGCCGGAGCCGGGCCTGGAAGGATTCGGCCAGTTGCTCGACGGGATCGCGCCCGGAGCCGGTGCTGTCGCTGGTCATCGGAATTCCTCGATTCCCCCCGGTAACGCAGCCAGAATCTCCTTGAGCCTTCGCAGTGCACGGATATATCGCTTGCTCGCGGCCGACTCCCGGAGGCCCAGCTCGCGGGCGACCTCGGCGTTGCTCAGTTCTTCAAAATGCCGGAGGACCAGCACCTCGCGGTCAACCGAGTCCATGGCGTTGAGCGCCTCCTGGAGCCGGCGCTTTCTTTCCTCGCGAATTGCCGCCACGCTGGGGCGTGTGTCCCGCCCCAGGAGCTGAGCGGCCAGGGCGGCCGAGGATGCCTGGGGCAGGGGTCTGTCCAGCAATTGCACCTCCCGGCCCGCATCGCGCGCCTGGATGCCCAGGTGTCGGCGGTGGACGGCCCGGAGCGTCATCCCTGTCAGCCAGCGCAGCCAGAGAAAAAGCGGCCGCTCCGCGTGCTCCAGGTATTTCGGTAGTCCCTGCGCTGCCTGAAGAAATGCTTCCTGAATCACATCCGAGGGATCGATCCGTCCTTTCAAGCGGTGGTCCAGACGCAGCGCGACCATGCGCCGCAGGCGGTCGCGATGCGACGCCAGGATCGCGGCCCATGCCGCCTCGTCACCGGCCGCCGCTTGCCTGAGCCGTGCCTGCTCGCCTGACGAATCTATCTCTCGCGTGCTGCTTGTTCCCATATTCATTAAGAATTGCAACCGAGGGACAATCCGGGACAGAAAAAAATCCGATCCTTCGAGATTCCCCTGTGACCGGACGAGAACACCGCGATCCCGACTGTCATTTCCGGGAACTTCGCTTGTCCCTTCCCACGTCATCGCCGAGAATGCTTCGCAAAAGCCGCCGAGAGGAGTTCCCCATGCCCAACCCGCCGAAACAAAAGCCCCTTTATGCACATTTGTACGTCCAGGTGCTGACCGCGATCGTGATCGGCGTGGTGCTTGGCTTCTTCTTCCCGGCAACCGCGACGGCGATGAAGCCCCTGGGAGACGCCTTCATCAAGCTCATCAAGATGATGATCGCACCGATCATCTTCACGACCGTGGTGATCGGCATCGCGCGGATGGGCGATATCAAGAAAGTCGGCCGGGTCGGACTCAAAGCCCTCATCTACTTCGAGGCCGTGACGACGTGCGCCCTGATCATCGGCCTGCTCGTGGTCAACCTCGTTCAACCCGGCGCAGGGATCAACGCGGATGTCAGCTCGCTCGATCCGCGGGAGGTCGCCGCCTACACGGCGGGAAGCAAACCGCTGTCAACCGTGGAACTCTTGCTGCACATCATTCCCGATTCCGCCGTGGGCGCGTTTGCCCGCGGAGATATCATTCAGGTGCTCATGTTTTCAATTCTCTTCGCCCTGGCGCTGGGTGGCTTCGGTGAGAAGGGGGCGCCTCTGATCGATCTCATCGATCGGTTCTCGCATGTGCTCTTCGACGTCATCGCCATCATCATGCGCCTGGCGCCCGTTGGCGCCTTCGGCGCGATGGCGTTCACCATCGGCAGGTACGGTGTGGGCACCCTCCTCTCGCTGGGCGCGCTGATGCTCTGCGTCTACGCGACCTGCTTGCTCTTCATCCTCGGCGTGCTGGGACTGATTGCCCGCTTGACCGGATTTCGCCTCGGACAGTTCCTCCGCTACATCAAGGAGGAAATCCTGATCCTGCTGGGCACATCGTCGTCGGAGGCGGCACTGCCGCGAATGATCACCAAGCTGGAGAATGCCGGCTGTGCCCAGTCGGTCGTGGGGCTGGTCATCCCGGCGGGCTACTCCTTCAACCTGGATGGCACGTCGATTTACCTGACGATGGCGGCGGTCTTCATCGCCCAGGCCACGAACGTGCACCTGAGCTTGCTCGAACAGCTCGGCATTCTCGGCGTGCTGTTGCTCACGTCCAAGGGATCCGCGGCGGTGACCGGCGGAGGGTTCATCACGTTGGCCGCAACACTTGAGTCCACCGGCAAGCTGCCCGTGGCGGGACTGGCCCTCTTGCTGGGAGTCGATCGGTTCATGTCCGAGGCCCGGGCCATCACCAACCTGATCGGCAACGGAGTGGCGACGATGGTCGTCGCGCGGTGGGAGGGCGCTCTCGATCTCCCCCGCGCCCGGGCCGTGCTGGCCGAGGACACCGACCTTGAGGCCGAAGAGCCGGAGGCGCTGGCCGACGCCCTGGCCGGAATGGCCCATGGAGGGATCGTGGGAGCGGGCGAAGATTCTCCAGAATGACACGCGAGACGATCCGTTGCTGGGGGCGCGCGAAACGGACGGGTCGGCTTCCGCGTTGGTGTCTATGTGACTAGAGCGGTTTGCAGTCGGCTTGCGCACTCATGGAATATCGTAGGGTCCGCT
>JBMFUH010000017.1:0-19773 GCA_049966735.1 Isosphaeraceae bacterium | reverse complement strand
GGCCGTCGGTCCGCACAGCGGACCCTACGGTGAGCGATCGACCCGAAAACCGCTCGAGGTGGTTCACTGTCTCGGTCAGCCCAGCCGACAGCCCGAGATCCGATCTCTTCCAAGGGGCGGTCGCAACACCACAGGGCGTCAAAAGCCCTCGGGATCGGAAACCGTTTGCTGGACTGGTGGTCGAGAGATTTGAGGCTCTCGCCGTGGATCAGGCGATTCGGGCACGCGTTGCCACGGCGGAGGGGCCGACTTGGGAAGCGATTTTGAAAAGGCTTCAGACGAAGATGCGGTGGGAGTACGAGGGGATGGGATCGCCTGGGATACCGTAACGCCCGAAGTTTAGTCGGACGGACATCTGTAGGGTGGGCACCGCCCGCCGCCATGGCGGGACTTGAACGGTGGGCAGTGCCCACCCTAACAAGACTTTCATCGTTCACGGCAGGAAGTCGGAGACGGCGATCCAGCCGAACGATTGGTTGTCGATCACCAGCTCGACCTGTTCTCCCTCGGCGACGATTTCTGAGACAGCATAGCCTGCCGGACCCGGGTCGCGGTGGATTTCCAGCCGGCGATGGACAAGGTCGACGATCCAGTAAATCGGGATCCCGGCCGCGGCGTAGCCGGGCAACTTCTTGGTCCAGTCTTGATCCGATGAGTAGGAGACCTCGGCGACCATGGCGAGGTCACCCGGGCCAGGACGGCGATGCGCGTACCGCCGCTGAGGTCCGCGGGCGACTGAAACGTCGGGCTCGGGCCACCAATTCTCCCAGGGCTCGGTCGACTTTTCTTCCCGGACCGTGTACTGATTCCGCGGCAGAAGCGCGCGGAGATCGCCTGCCAGTGCGCCCACCGTGAAGTCGTGCGGAGGCAACTTCGTCACCTCGTAAAGCTCCCCGTCGAGCAATTCGATGTGCCGGCCGTCAAATAGACCGGCGTCCTGGATTCGCGCAAAATCCGCGACGGTCCATTTCACTCGACCCTGAGGCTGCGCCTGCGCTGTGCTCATGAGTTCTCGCTCCGTTCACATCGCTTTCGCTTTACTCGATCTTATGCGCTCGCGTCTCGTCGATCAACGGGCCGAGCCGCTTCATGTAGGGCGTGCCGCTTTCCCACTCTGGCACCTTCTCCAGCCTTTTCCCACCGTCTGCTTTTCTCCTGTTGATCACGGCAAGCCCAGTGCCGCCTTCAGGCAGTCGTTGACCTGAAGCATCAGAGCGTCGGACAGTCTGCCGATGACGCGCCGCAGCTCCGCCTGCGGGATCGAGTGCAGACGCTCACACCGCACCGCGGAGTCGTGCAGCAGGCCCGAGGCGACCCCGTCGGGAGTCGCCACCTCGATGAGGAGTTGGGTGGCTTCGCGCACCCGGGACACGTTGCTGGTGATGGCTGCAATGATCGTCTCGTTCAGACGCGCGTTGTTGTGGTCGGACTGCACCACCAACGCCGGGCGGATCTTGCCGCCGAGACTGCCGACGTTCGCCACGTAGGCCAGGACGACGTCACCGCAGTTTATCGACATCGCTTCTGCCGTTCCTCATCGTAACGGTCGTAAGCCTCCATGCCGGGCTCGTCCCAGCCGTTGCCTTCGGCGGACCCGGCCAGTTGGAGCCGCAACTCGTCCTCTGTCCATTCGGAGTCGTCATAAAGCAGTTGGCGGACACGTTCATAAACGTCTTTCCGCAGAACCACGTAAGGACGCGAAGTCCGCGCATCAGTCACGTCGACAGCCTGACCGCTATCAAGTTTCTGCTGCTGTTCTTCGGTCAGTACAATCATGGCTGCCTCCTCCCGATGTATGCTATCCCCTCTCAGGTTCTTCCGCCAGCCAGGGCCAGGGGAAGACTGCGGTGTTCTGGAGATGATCGCACAGTGTTCTCGATCACCAGCTCGACTTGTTCTCCCTCGGCGATTCTCTCTGAGTTTCACCCGGTTCACAGCGCCTTCGCTTCACGCGATCTTATGCGCTCGCGTCTCATCGATCAACTGGCTGAGCCACTTCATATAGGGCGTGCCGCCGGTGCCGCGGGGGTCGCGCTCGTGGGCGGCGATGTAGCGGACGGCGAACTGAAGGTGCGTCTCGCGGAAGCTCGCCAGCGCCTCGAGCGCATCGTTGTACGGTTCCTTCGCGACCTTGCCTCTCGGGTCGGGCAATTGCTCGACGTACTCGATCAAAGCCCGGTGCTCGGCGGGCATGAACCGGCGCATGTCGGTCAGATGGTCGGTGAGCATCGACGAGCGATGCGGCACCTTGAGAAATGCCACGATCGTCGGGATCACGCTGCTCTGCGCTCCCGTCTCGCCCCGGAAGTTGAGCGGCGCGGCGTCCACCCCCTCGTAAACGACGTTCTCGAAGAACCGGATGTACGGCCGGAAGGTCTTGTAATACAGCGCGGGGTCCATCTTCTCGGGAATTCGCCGCAAGGTTTCAACCTGCGCCCAGAGCGTTCGCGCCAGGCTGGAGACGGCCAGACTGAGCGCGTCGGCGTCGCCCACGTTCAACGCCGTCCGGGCCTGATCAATTGCCCGTAGCGTCCCGGCCGCCAGGGCTTCGATCTCGACGTGCACCAGAATAAACCAGTGCTCATCGTAAAGATGGACGAAATTCTGGATCGTGTCGATGTTCCCCAGCGCGATGGGGCCGGCGGGGTCGAACCGCTTCCAGTTGAAGAGTGCGTAGCCGTCATAGCTGAGAATCGGTGGGCGCGACAGCCGCGCGCAGACATCGCAAAGCGGCAACGCGATGTTCCGCGGCAAGACCGTCGCCGGCTCCTGCCCCACCTGGTTGACGTAGGCCGAGGCCAGGAAGCCCAGCCGCACATAATAGAGCCGCAGGTCCGGCAGCGAGGTCCCGGTGGGAGGCAAGGCCGGGATGCTGAGCCCGCGCGCGAGCGCCCGAAATCCCTTGTCGTGCAGCAGGCTGGGCAGGTCGCGGCCCAATCTGTCGAGGACCGAGAACGGCGAACCGGAGGGAAAGGCGACAAGCGGATCTTGCTCGGGCAAAAAGCCGCGGGACTTGAGTTGCTCCGAAATCATGGCAATGCTCCTCTCACTTCCAGGGCGATTTCGCCCTCTCTTTGAGTATTGTATGGAGCGGGAGGATCGGGCGTGGCGCGACGTCGGCGGCAATGGTTGTTCAAAGGGTTGACTGCGGTCATCCTGATCGCGGGACAAGAGCTACTCTTTCGCGGGTTGTTTCCGCTGCCGGAGGTGGCCGGGTTCAATCGCATCCATTACCAGATGCTGGCAGAGGCTCATCCCAGGCTGCGTGAGACCTTGAAGCGAGGCCTCGTCTACGACCAGCTTCTTCTCCAGAGCCAGCCCGATGGCTTCGCGGAGGTCCACAAGCTGAACCTGTACGGATTTCGCGGTCCGGATTTCGCGATCGACCCGCCGCGCGATCGTCGGCGGATCGTGGTGATCGGCGACAGCGTGACCGAGGGCCAGGGTGCCCCTGTCTCGTCCACGATCACCAGCGAACTGGTCCGGCGCCTGGCGGCGGATGGCTCGCCGGACGAAGTGCTCAACCTGGGGGTCATCGCCGCCGCGCTGCCTCACCTGACGCTCCTGGTCCGCGACGCCGTCGCCGTGCTCGGGCCTCGGGTCATTGTGCTGGTGCTCTATGCCAACGATCTTCCCAGCCCTCCGTACATGCCCGATCTCGACCGGCCGAGCCCGCGGTTTCCTCGCAGGGAGACGCCTTTGGGGTTTCCCAGGCTCGCGGAGCTGATCGGCCGCGTGGCGGTCGGTGAACCGATCTACCGCCGCTGGCCGCATGCGCCGATGCCGTTCTTCGCGCCGGTTCCCGATCCGTCCAATCCCTGGAGCGGCTCGAAAGCGTGCCCCCAGAATCTGGACCCAGCGATCTACGCGGCCATGGTCGCCGGCACGATCAATCCCTGGCTCAAGGAGCAGTCCGAGGCCATTCCGGGGATGCTGGCGCACGACTTCAGCAAAGGAGGGTCGCCTGTCCTCTTTCTCAGGCGGATGCTCGATCTCTGCAAGCAGCGAGGCGTGGAGCTGGTAGTGGCTTACGTTCCGTTCTCCGGGACGGTCGACGAGCACTACGCCCCCGCGCTCGCCAAGCTGGGCATGCAGCCGGAGATCGCCAGGGCACTCGCGCGCGATCCGATCTATCGCCGCCAGAATCAGCACCTGGTTGGGCTTTGCTCCATTCTGAAGTTGCCGCTCGCCGATGCGACCGACGAACTTGTGCGGGCCGAACGGGCTGGGGTCCGCCAGTTCTGGGAATATGACACGCATCCGCGCCCGGCCGGGTACGCCACCATCGCCGGACACATCCACAAGACCCTGCGTGACACCGCGCGATGACAAGAAGGCACGGCATGACTTCGGCGGAATCGCATGGTGGAGATCGAAAATGAATCGCCATTAATGATTAGAAATTTTCAATAATCTACCTACCTTGAATCTATTCGGCTGGGAGGCGCTAAATAAGAGGTATCGAAAACCCAGCACGCCCTCCCTCGAGGAAATCGGCAGTTGGCGACGGAAGGGATCACTCATCGTGAATTTCTGGAAGCGATCGGCCAGCCGCTGGTGCTGGTCGAACCCGACCTTGCGCCCGTCGTGGCCGCCCGCCGGCAGCCGCGGCATGTCTGGCTTTTTCGCCTGCTGAGCCTGATCTTGATCGCGATCGGCCAGGAAGCTCTCTTCCGCTGGGAGTTTCCCTTCCCCGAGGTTCACGGCTTCAACCGCATTTCGTACCAGATGATGGCCCAGGGCCACAGGGACCTGACGCGACTGATCCAGCAGGGACTCGTCTACGATCGGCTACTCGTGGAGAGCGAGCCCGACGGATTCTCGGAAGTGCATTCGCTCAATCTTTATGGCTTTCGCGGAGCGGATTTTGCCATTGAGCCCCCGCGAGGGCGCCGGCGCATCCTGCTTCTGGGTGATAGCGTGACCGAGGGCATGGGGGCGGGAGATTCCGCCACGATCGCCTGTGAATTCGAGCGGCGGCTGATCAGCCAGGGCGAGAGCGCGGAGGTCATCAATCTGGGAGTCATCGCCGCGACGCTCGATCACCTGACGGTCCTGGCTCGCGACGCCATCACCCTGCTCCGACCGACCGATGCCATTGTGATTCTTTACGCCAACGACATGCCCGCCAGTCCTTACAACCCGGCGTTCGACGATCCCCCCAAGGACTTTCGCCCCTGGAAGCAGACCTGGTGGAAGCCCAGGTTCGTCACGCTCTTCGGCCTGTTCCTCGACAACAAGCCGTTCTATCATCGCTGGCCGCACTCGCCCATCCGCTTCTTCGCGGCCGTACCCGATGGGACCAATCCCTGGAGCGACGGCAAGAAGCCTCCCCAGGCGCTCGACCCCGAGCTTTTCCGGCAAATGAAGTGGGGGAAACTCAACCCCTGGCTGAGCGGGCAATCGACCGACATGCCCAAGCAACTGTCCCATGATTTCACCAAAGACGGCTCTCCGGAACGGCACCTGGCGCGGCTGGCCGAGCTCTGCCGGTCGGTCGGGGCGCGGTTGCTGATTGCGTACGTCCCGTTCTGCGGCGTCCTCAGCACGCATTACGTCCCATCGCTGGTCCGTCTGGACATGGACCCGCACACGGCGGAGGCTCTGGCCACCGATCCGATTTACCATCGCCAGAACGCCGAGCTGGCCGAGGTTTGCTCTCGATTGCACCTGCCGCTGGCCGACACCACCGACGATCTCATCCAGGCCGAACGGAGCGGGGTCCCTCAATACTGGGAATATGACACGCATCCGCGCCCGGCCGGCTACGCCACCATCGCGCGGCGAATTCAGCAGGCTTTCCAGGCCGCGGCTCAATGATGAATCCGCAAGAGCCACGAGCGCGGTCAGGCCCCAGCGCACCTGCGGCAGGGCCTGGTAGCCAACCAGCCGAAAGGGCTACTCGTGGGAAACTGTTGTTTTCGAAATTTCTGAGAATCTTGTTGACATTGACCTCATATGTTGTATAGAGTCCGCTTGTGTAGAAAATCCAGGGAATCCCGGATACCGACGTGACCGTGATTGGGTGTGGAATAGGAAAGTTGGGCCGTCACGAAAACCGGCGATGTTGTGCGAAGCGCGTTCCTGTCGCCGAAATGACAGGTTTGGGCATCATGAAACGCACGTTCTGTCTGGCGAGCACGGTGTCCCTTGTCGCGGCGCTTGTCATTTGCCACCGCTCGTCGTCGCAGCCGGATTTCGCGGCACTGCTCTCTCCCCCCCCCCGAAATCCTCTGCCGAGGATTCCCGGGAATTCAGCTTTGGGGTCGTGCCTGCACGTGGTCAGGTCTTGCGCCACACATTTCTCCTGAGCAACCCCGGCCCAAAGCGAATGCGGATCTTGCGCGCGACCGCGCTATCCCCATGTTGCTCGGACATCGCCCCGGCGGTGGGTGCCACGATCCCAGCCGGGGCGCAGTATCCTCTTCCGGCACGAATGCGCGTCGGGAAGGAGTCGGAGTCGAGAGCCGTGCTCTTTGAGGTAGAGACGAACCGGAGGGACTCGCCCATAATCCGATACGCCCTGACCGCTGCAGTCTATTCGGAGTGGGAGGTCATGCCGCTCGGTGACGAGGCGGTTGTCCGTCCAGGACAGCCTGGGCGCGGGGTGTTGCGGGTCATGAGCCGCACCGTGGGCGGACAAGGGGATGCGATGTCCACAAGGGCTGAGGCCGAAGAAGCTCTCTCCGTTGCTTTCCTCGGGGCGCCGCAAGTCCGGATGCGCCCTGACGGAGTCAGGGAGAGATACCGGGACTTGGAGGTGCGAATACGCCCAACCGGCGAGGAAGGGCCTCACAAGGGGCGCATCGTCTTCCGCTGGGCTGACGGCAGGGCGCGGGAGCACGACTTTCCGTGGCGCGTCACCGCTCCCATCCGGCCGAGCCCAAGGTTCCTCATCGTGGAGCGGTCGCAGTGCGCTCTCCCCCGCGCGGTCGTCGTCGCGGCGGATGACCGACCTTTCCAGATCGTCGGGGTTCGATCCGCAGTTCCGGGAGTCCGCGTCGAGTTCGATGGGGCGGCGAGCCGCAGGCACATCTTGAAGGTCTGTCTCGACCCCTCCCACGTCCCACCGGACAAGGAGTTCGCTGCGGTGGTCCGGACGAACCACCCGGCCCAGCCGGACGTCCGTCTTCGATTCATGGTTCATGACGGTGGGAGCTGATGCAATGGCATGTCGAAGACCATCGCGCGGATTCACGCTGCTGGAGCTCCTCGTCGTTGTCGGGGTTGTCTGTGTGCTGGCCGCGTTCTTAATGCCGGGGGTCCAGTCGGCGCGGGAGGCGGCTCGGAGGGCTTCTTGCCAGAACAATCTACGTCAGATCGGTATCGCTCTCCAGAACTACGACTCAGTCCATGGGTGCTATCCCCAGTGCAATACGTCCGCCGCTTCCGCCGTTCGGGAGAACGGACAGTGGGAAACTTACCACCTGTACGAGGGCGAGTTCTCGATACACGTCCGGCTCTTGCCTTACCTTGAGCTTCGCCCCGTCTATGACTCGATTAACTTCACCGTGGGCACGGCCTGCCCCGAGCTCTTCGGCGGGGGATCCCGCCTCACGAGACCAGACTTGGACACATTGGTCGCGATCAACGCGACTTCCTGCTCCGTGCAAATTGCAACGTTCCTTTGTCCCTCGGATGCCGGGCCGTTCGCCGAGACCGGGACGAGTTACCGAGCTAACGTTGGCCTGGGGCCGCACGGTGGCGCCTGGCCCGAGTATCCCGACAGCGGCAACGGCCTTTTCTCGGACGTTCGCCTGACGCGCGCCGCCTACGTCACCGATGGATTGAGTCATACCGCGTCCTTCTCCGAACGCCTGCGCGGGTCGGACCGGGACGACGACCCCGTTCCGGAGCGGGACTTTTGGGCCATGCCAAACCCCATATTCACCGCCGACGAGTTGCTACAGGGGTGCCAGATCTCGGCGCGCCCGGGCTCTTCCCCGACCTTCACCAAGGGGGGGCGGTGGTGGTTCTGGGCCGGCCGGGAGCGCACCCTATACACCCACACACAAGAGCCCAACGGCCGCGTGCCGGATTGCCTGATGCACATGGTGTTTCCATTCGGCATGGCGACGGCGCGAAGCCGGCACTTTGGCGGCGTCAACCTGCTCATGGGCGACGGATCAACCCGGTTCGTGAAGGAGACGATCTCCCGATCCGTCTGGCGCGCACTGGGAACACGAAATGGCGGCGAATTGGTCGACTGAGAGCGATGGACTCAATCACAAAAGACTTTTGGAGGCGTCTCATGTCTTGCTCCCTGAGAACTGCCGTACTCGGCAATCTGCTTTCCCCACTTGTTGTCGCGTCGTTGATCGCGCTGGCGGCGGCTGTTATCCTTGCCGATCAGCCGAGCCTCGCCACAATTCCGGATCCGGTCCTGTCGGGCATCCGCGGGTCGAATCCCGAATGCTGCAAGCAGGCGGACCCCAATTGCACAAACCTGAATGTTCAAGCTCTGGACGCGAACGATCCTCCCGGAGCGCCCCCGACGGCGGTCGCCTATTTCAACTGCCTCTGGGGCCTCAACAAGACTACGATCTGCATCTCCTGCAACGACACCGTCAGGAACTACTTCCCGCAGATGATGACGATGAACCAAAAGCCCGCCAACCCCTCGATCTACATACCTCACGACTGCGGCTCCAACAATGGGGGCATGGTGGGGAAGTGCACGCTTAACGCAGCGGGCCAGCCGATCTGCGCGAGTCAGAAAGCGTACACCTGCAATGTCAACGCGGGGGACCTCCCGTATCAATGATCGGGACGATTGCCCCGTGCGCTAGTGTCCGTGAAAACAACAGGCGCAACGAATCAGTGCGCTCCTTCGCGATCTCGCTGAGCAGGAATCGAGGTTACCATGGTCCTCACGATATTGACATTCGCCGTCCTTGCCGCGGGTGGTGGAGCCCCCTTCCCGGACACGCGGACGATTTTCGCCCAGTGGGAGACCTACTGCTCCTCGTTCAAGGATGTCACGTTCCTTTACGAAGGGACGCTAGAGGACCTGGAGTCCAAAGATGGTAAGCGGGACCCGGCTCGCACGTTTCAGGGCTTGTATGCGTTCCGGAACGATGGGGCGACGCTCATCGACGTCTATGGGCTCGGCGATCAAGGCAGGCCGGGCTCGAGGATCCTGTGCTCGCTCCTCGGCAGCCGGATGGAGAAACTGGATGCCTCACCCGATTTCCTGCCGAAGGTCCAAGACCGCGTCCCGATCACGGCAGTCGGCGGCGCGGGGTCTTTGGACCGCCCCGACGCTCCGGAACGAATTTTCCTGGCGTGGTTCTTTCGAGGCAGAGGCGACCCCGCCGAGTACGAGATCCAACCGCAAGGCTGGGAAGAGGTCGAGGGCCGCCGTTGCCTGAAGCTCCAGATGCCAGATCTGCCACGGTCCCAGGCTCATCGGTGGCACGGGGAACCGAACTTTTTCAGGCTCTGGCTCGACCCGGATCGAGGCAGTTATCCCCTGCGCTGGGAGGACTACTCGGGGCGAGACGTGCTCGACATGCGAGTCGAGATCCAGCACCTCGAACGCGTCGCGTTGCCCGATGGCCGCTCAATTTGGTTTCCCAGGGAGGGAAGGATTTGGTCATACGGCGGCAGCGACGCCAAGGGCAGGCCCGTCGTCAAAAAAGAACCGACGTTTCTGGAGACGCGCACGATCTTGATCAATACGGTGAAATTCGACCAAGGGCTGAAGGATTCATATTTCTCCGTCAAGCCGCACGTGAGCGTTGCCAGCCACGAGGATTTGAGAAAGATTCAACAGGAACTCGACCGAATCCAACCAGCGAAGCCGAAGTTCGTCCGCACTGATCCCGCGAGCGTCAAGCAACACCTGGACAAAGCCCTTGCCGAGGCCGATCGCCAAGCCCAGCGCTTGGAGGCGTCCTCGGCCGCGAGGGCGGGGGCTGGCTGGTCTGAGATTCTCCCCTGGGGCCTTGGCGCCTCGGGCGTCCTGCTGTTCGCCGTTGTTGCGTTCCGACGCTGGGGTGGCCGATGATGGCGCGGTTGAGCGTTGCATTCGCTTTCGCAATCCCAATGCTCTGCGTCGGGCTGGGTACCGCATCGGAAAGCCCGACGGGACCGGATTTTTCCAACTGCGGCATTGTCGCATTATACGACCTTCTTCGTCTCGAGGGTATGCGGACCGAACTCCCCGGGGTCGAGGCCGCGCTGGGCGGCGCGAGCGAGGGGGAATACTCGTTTCGCCAGTTGCGGACCGCCGCGAGCCGGTACGGACTCACACTCGATCCGGTCGTTCTGCCGACAGGCCCGGGGATGATCAACCGGCCCGCTTTGGTGTTTTTCAAGCAAGGCGATCGCCGGCACTTCCTCGTGTTGCGGCCCGTGGGCCACACCGGGAACCTTGTGCAGGTGATTGACGGGTTACGCACGCCATCTGTGTGCGATGCGGCCGCTTTGCAGCAATCCCCCTCCTGGACGGGTTTGGCTCTGGTCCCACACGAAAAGAACCCTCGAGCCGTCGCAATCGCCTTCGCTTCCCTCGCATGCGCGGCCGTGTTCGGCCTCTTGAGATGGATTACGCGGCCTTCAACCAAAGCCGGCCGGGCGAATGTCCGATGACTGATCGGGTCTAGGCAGCGCGACAACTACGCCCCATTACGCTGACATCGGAATCGGCGAGTGGCGCGAACATTACCCTCATCAACGTCGTTGTGATGCCCCCTCTCGAAGCACGGTCAGGGCGCTTTCCAGGCCGCGGCTCAATGATGAATCCGCAAGAGCCACCAGGCGCCCGCGCCGGCCAGCGCCACCAGCACGCCGGTGAAGTACCAGGCCGCCCAGACCAGCACATAGGACTGGGCGACCAGCAGGGACCGGGTACGGGTGGCGACGCCGCTCCGAGCCAGCTCGCCGCTCAGCTTGTGCATCGCGCGGTTGGCGTAAAAGGGCGCCAGGCCGCAGCCGACGATTCCCCCAGCAATGAGCGCGAAGATCAGACCCCAGCGAATCCGCAAGAGGGCAAGCGCCACGGCGCTGGCCAGGACCAGTAGCATCAGCTCTTGAATCGAGTTGCGAACTCTCATTTCCTCTTCACACTTTCCACAGTCCGATCCGCGCGTGGATCGGTCACGGCTTGTCGACCAGCTCCAGGAACGTCGGGCCCAGGAAGATCCAGTTCGCGGGCGTATCGGAGATCGGCCCGTTGATGCCGAAGATGGCGATCTGATACACCTTGCCCGGATGGGGGTTCTTTAATTCCAGGCGGTTGGGCGTCACGAAGCCGGCCACGATCGGGCCGCCGACATCACCCGGCTTGCGCGGAAGCTGGCCGTTCACCCAGACCTCGGCGTAATCATCGACCGTGGTTTGGAAGAAGACCGACTTCCCCTCGGCCTCGGGAGGAAGCGTGACCTTGATCCGGTACCAGCAGAAGCAGATCTGCCCGTTGCCGCGAGCCCGGCTGACCTTCTCCGGTTCTACGATCTCCCAGTCGGAGTCGTCGAACCCGGGCCCCTTGGCCTTCGGCTCGTAACTGTATGTCTTGTTCGGCGAGCCATCCGTGTTCTTGCCCGCGACCTCGACGATCCGCACGTCGTGGTAGCGCCACTGCCCCTTCACGGCAGCGACCCCCTTCCTGGTGCGCAGGTCGATCTTCTTGGTTGGTGCGCTCAGGCAGGGGCTTGACGTGTCGGCCCGGTGCTTGAGCAGCTCGGGAAAGTCAAAAGCGTGGAAGGGCTGCTCGACGGCCGGCTTGCCCTCTTTGGAGGCGTTGGCCACCCAGAACTTGCCGGTGGTCGTCTCGAAAAGCACCGAATGGAGGTTCGACTTCATGGCCACCGGCCGGTCCATCAAATGCCGGGCCGATTCCGCGTCGAACTTGCCCAGATTGGCCTTCACGCGGCGAACCAGCTCCTTGTAGCGGTCGCCCGCCGAGAGCACCACCGCGTCCTGCACGGGCTCGGGCAGCTTGGGGTGGCTCTGGCCCATGGCGATCACGCCAAACGTGTCCCACGACGCTTCCATGCCCACCCCTTTGCCCGTCTTGCCGTCGGCGATCACGAAGTAGTATTCACAGGTTCGTGGATGATCGCGGAAGATGGCAATCGCTTGATCGAGCGTCCCGGCCTCCTCCAGCACCATCCGCATCAGGAAGGCCATCGGCACGCCGTCCCAGTGTCCCAGCCCTCTGCCCCCCATCTCGCCGATCGAGACCTTCTGGGCGTTCATGCCGGTCACTGAGCCAACGAACCCGGCGTAGGTCACGTTCACGAACGGGATCTTCCCCTCCGGTTCGGCGATGGTCAGCACCGCATGTTCCTGGAGCTTCCAGTCGCAGCCGTAATCGAGAATCCGACCGTGATACAGCTTGCCGTCCTTCGTCGCCGAACCGCTCAAGGCAAAGCCCGAGCAATGAAACAGCTCGGGGATGAAGTTGGCCACGATGATGTCCTGAGCGTCCAGCCCCGCGCCGTCGGCGATGCCTTTCATTTCGTCGAAGAACCGCTGCGGCACATATTTCTTCTGCTGGGCGGCAATTCCCGAGATCACGCGCCTGGGGTCGAGCAGCTTGACGCCGGCCAGCTCGACCTTCATCTCCTTGCCCTTGACGTCGAACAGGTAATGGACGTTCTGGCGAATATCCTCGCGCAGGAGGGCCCCCTGCTGGTAGCCCATCTCGTAGGGCGTTCCCTTCAGGTGGAGCACGCGGTAGCCATTGTTATCCTCCAGAAACCCCGCGCCGCAGCGGGCGATGGTTTTGGTCTGGACCCATGCCGGGCTGGTCCAGGCCACCACGAAAAACGACAAAGCCGCAAATCGCAACAACCTCGAGGGCATGATCGGATTCCTTCTGGTAAGTGGAACGGGACGGAGGAGTCATGGGCGTGTGCGAGTTTCCGGGGAGGAGCAGGCTCCCGCAAGTCTCTCGAGATGAGGAAGCCTCTTTTACTCTATATCCCACTGATGCGGAAGTTCCAACAGGTTACTCCCACTCGATGGTTCCCGGCGGCTTGCTGGTGATGTCGTAGACGACCCGGTTGACTCCCTTCACCGAGTTGATGATCCGACTCGAGACCGTCGCCAAGAGGTCGTGGGGCAGGCGCGACCAGTCGGCGGTCATGAAGTCTTCGGTCTCCACCGCGCGGATGGCGATCACGTCTTCATACGTTCGCGCGTCGCCCATCACCCCGACGGACTGGATGGGCAAGAGGACGGCGAAGGCCTGGGCCACCTGGCGATACAGGCCGGCATTCTTCAGCTCTTCGAGAAAGATCGCGTCGGCCTGGCGGAGCACGTCGAGCCGCTCCCGAGTCACCTCACCCAGGCAGCGGACCGCCAGGCCCGGGCCGGGAAACGGGTGTCTCCAAACCAGAGTGTCGGGCAGGCCTAGCTCCAGCCCGAGCCGCCTGACCTCGTCCTTGAACAGGTCGCGCAACGGCTCGATCAGCTCGAAGCCCAGCTCCTCGGGCAAGCCGCCGACGTTGTGATGGATCTTGATGGTGGCCGCCGGCCCGTCCGGTTCGCCGCCGCTCTCGATCACGTCGGGGTAAAGCGTCCCCTGGGCCAGGAAGTGAGCGCCGGGAATGGTCCGAGCCTCGTCGCGAAAGACCTCGATGAACGTGTGGCCGATCCGCCGCCGCTTCTCCTGGGGCTCCGTGACGCCCCGAAGGGCTTCCAGAAAGCGGTCGGCGGCATCGACCACCCGCAGCTCGGCGCTCGTCCTGGAGCCGAAGGCTTCCGCCACGGCCCTGCGCTCATTGGCGCGCAAGAGACCGGTGTCGACGAAGACGCAAACGACGCGCGGCCCCAGCGCCCTGGCCAGAAGTGCCGCGCAGACCGCGGAATCGACCCCTCCGGAGAGGCCGCAGACGACGCGGTCGGTCGGGCCCACCCGGCGGACGATCTGGTCGATCGACCGCTCGATGAACGCCCCCATGGTCCAGTTTCGCGGGTTCTGGCAGACCCGGTCCAGGAAATTGCCCAGGATCAAGGAGCCGTAGGCGGTGTGCGAGACCTCGGGGTGAAACTGGAGGCCGTAGAAGGGAAGCGAGCGATGCTTGACTGCGGCGATGGGGCAGGTCGAGGTCACCGCCAGGGGAATGAAGTCGGGCCCGGCGTCGTGCACCTGGTCGCCGTGGCTCATCCAGACGATCGTCTCGCGGGGGACGTCGTGAAAGAGGGGCTCGCCGTCACCGAGAACCCGACACTCGGCCCGGCCGTATTCGCCTCGGACCGCCCCGCGCTCGACCTGGCCGCCCAGGGCAAGCGCGGCCAGTTGCATGCCGTAGCAGATGCCGAGCACTGGGATGCCCATCCGGAAGAGCGCCGGGTCGCAATGAGGCGCGCCGGGCTCGTAGACGCTCATCGGGCCGCCGGAGAGGATGAGAGCCAGCGGGTTCAGTTCGCGGACCCGCTCCGGCGTGATGTCGTGGCGGACGATCCGCGCGAAGGCATGCCGCTCGCGGACCCGCCGCGCGATAAGCTGAACATACTGGGCTCCGAAGTCGAGGACCAGAACAGGGCGCGCCGCGGGATCGGTAAGCTCCATGACCTTCGCGTTCTTCCAGGATGGAAACCGGGTGACGGCGCTGCACACCCAGCGGCCGTCAAACCATTAACTTTACCAGGCGAGGGCCGAACGGAAAACCCGGAGCCGGCAGTACGTGTGATGAGCTGATGAGCGAATTCCGGCTTTCGGCTCCAGGCTTGAATTCGTGAACAAAGTGTCTTCGGGTCTGGTGGGTGGAAAGCGACTCCCGGCGTCCTCATGACACTCCGGAGTCGCCCTCGAGATAGTGGACAGAGGGACCTCGAGCCATGCCGTTTTTCGGCCAAGGGGCCTTCTTGGGTGCACAGTCAACGGGTATAAAGATCCTCGGGGCCTAGCCGTGCCCAGACGGGAGGAAACCAGATGAGCCGAAACGTGCTTTGGCTGCTTCTAGCGCTCACGGCCATCCCCGTTTCCGCCGCGGACGATCCGAGTAACCAGAAAAACGTTGCTCGTTGCGGGACTGACGATGACAGCACGAAGCTCACTGAGATGACGGCGACAGCGATAGCGGTGACCATCCCCACGCTGCACCTGGATCACGGGGCCGCGCAAGAGGCGTTCCGCATTGCAATCGGCGATCTCCTGGGGAACGTCTCGCTTTTCAAGGACGGACTGCTGAATCGCCCCGTGCCCGTGATCCTCGCTGGTCTGCACTACGATACTCCCTGGACACGAGATGCTTCCATCAACGCCTGGAACGGAGCCTCGCTCCTGATGCCCGAAGTCGCGCGGAACACGCTCCTCTCAGTCTTGATCCGGGACCACGGCAAGGTGCGGATCGGCGGACAATACTGGGACAGCCTGGTCTGGACGACCGGGGCATGGAACCACTACTTGTACACGGGCGACGGGCCATTCCTCTCGTTGGCCCTGGAAGCGACGAAGAACTCTCTTGCCTACTTCGAGCAGACCGAGTTCGACACCCAAGATGGTCTCTTTCGAGGTCCGGGCTGGAGCGATGGCGTCGCCGCCTACCCGGACAGATACGGTGATGCCGGGGGATCGAGTGGCATCCTTGACTGGCCCATGCACAACCCGGACAAGGTGTCGAAACCGGGGTATGGAATCCCGATGAAGGCCCTCTCGACCAACTGCCTCTACTACAACGCCTACGTGACCGCGCGGCAGATGGCAGCAACGCTGAAGGCCCCGGTTGATCCGCGTTGGCATGAGAAGGCGGCACGGCTCCGGAAAGCCATCAATGCCCGGTTCTGGGATGAATCGAAGGGCTGCTACCGTTTCCTGACAGGCCCGTTTGGCGACTGTGATCACCAGGAGGGTCTGGGCTCCGCCTACGCATTGCTCTTCGGTATCGCTGACGCCAGGCGAGCCGACTCTGTATTCGCCAAGCAGCACGTGACTCCCGCCGGGCTCCCTTGTGGATGGCCGAACCTTCCCCGATATGAACGCCAGGACGGAATGTCCTTTGGGCGGCACATGGGAACAGTCTGGCCGCAGATTCAGGGATTCTGGGCCGAAGCGGCGGCAAGGGCGGGCAGGTCCAGGCTGTTCGGCCATGAGTTCTTCAACCTGGCGAGCCATGCCGTGAGAGACAAGCAGTTCGTCGAGATCTATCACCCGATCACCGGCGCTCCCTATGGTGGCCTCCAGGAACAGAAAGGACAGGGTATCATCCTCTGGCAAGCAATGCCCCGGCAGTCCTGGGCCGCATCGGCGTATCTCCGCATGGTTTTGCTGGGGCTCGTGGGAATGCGGTTCAATACCGATGGCATTCAGTTCGAGCCCTGTGTGCCCAAGGAGATTTCAAGGGTGGACCTGCGGAACGTCCGCTACCGCAAGATGATCATCGCCGTGACGATTCGGGGCAGCGGGACCAAGGTCAGACAGTGCCTCATCAACGGCGAGGTCTCGGCGGATCGTCGGCTCCCCGCGAATGCCGAGGGACCGCGGGAGGTGGCGATCGTCCTGGGCGATGGTTGAGGTCCGTGATCGAGTTCGCCCCGTTCGACGACTCGTGATTCCAGCGGCACCATCGATAAAGGCGTGGAGAGTCCGCCGTCACCCTGTTCTTGACGCCGCGGATTCTCCTTTCCCTCGCGGGAATTACCCCGTTGATGAGACTTCATGCTCGGCCTGGCGCCACCGCGCCCTCGCCGGGCTTTCGGCCATCATCGCTTGCGGGAGCGGGGTCGAGGGAGCCAACTTCGTGCACACCGGTCGGCAGGGTGAAGCGAAAGGTCGACCCGCTGTCAGGTTGAGATTCGACCCAGATCCGTCCCCCGTGGCTCTCGACAATACGCTTGCAGATCGCCAGGCCGACCGCCGATCCCGGGTACTCATCGCGAGTGTCCACACGGTTGAAAACCTCGAAGATGCGGTCGCGGTTTTCGGGTGCGATGCCGATGCCGTTGTCGCGGACCGAGAAGATCCAGCTCTTGCCTTGCCGCTCGGCGCTGATGTGGACGCGGGGCGCCTCGTCCCTGGTGAACTTGATCGCGTTGGCGATCAGGTTCTGGAACAACTGAACGAGACAGATATGATGTCCACGGATGACAGGCGAGTTGAAGATCGAGAAGCTGGGACATCACCATTGGCTCCCGTCTCGCCTTCCTGAGACAGCACCGCCAACTCAAATCGGCTCGCGGAGCGCAAAAACGCCGAGGCTGGCGGCCTTGACCCCCATACCGTTGGAAAAGCCGTAACCCGACGAACAGCCGATCCTTATCTTACCTCCTCCCCTCGCGGGAGAGAGTGGTAGAACGGAATTCATTCCGTTCCGCTCTCACAGTCAGTCACGGTTCTTTCAATGGTATTGGTCTTGACCCGAGAGACAACGAGGACCCCGACATCTATCCTTACTCTTATGCTACTTTAATTATCTCGGAAAAGATAGGGAGATCGCAAGTCCACGTAGAGATTTACCATTATGGCCATATGATCACTAGAACTGGCGAGGTTGGCCTGCGACGGCGGTTGTCAAGCTGTCGTCTGAAGATAGACCTGAATCGAGGATTTGAGGGAGCGCCACCGGTTCTGGACCGTGCCAGTGAGTTCGCGGGCCCGCTGGAAGTCGCTGTAGCGTGCGGCCTGTTCCAGCTCGCGGCAGGTCACGGCTTCCTCATCGGCACCGATGGTGAGGAGCAGTCCCTTGAGCGAGTGGGCACTCTTCCGCACCCGCTCGGAGTCTCCCGCGGCCAGGCCCTCGTCCAGCCCGGAGATGGGACCGCTCACCGAATCCAGCAGCGTCTGCAAGACGTTTTGCACCAGGCGTGGATCGCCCAGACATCGTTCTCGAAGTCGGTCCACCCAGGTGGCGGCGGAGTTGGCGATGGAGTTGGTTGAGAGAGACGAAGTCGGCTTGACGACGGGTGTCCGTGTGCCGCGCCGAGACCAGCGGACCAGGGCGGCGGTGAGACCTTTCACATCCATTGGTTTTGTGAGCACGTCGTCCATGCCGGCTTCGAGACAGCGCAGGTGGTCTTCGCGCAGCGAGTGAGCCGTGTAAGCGAGGATCGGCGTGTGGCCTCCGGTGGGAGCTTCCAGGTTCCGGATCGCCATGGTTGCCGCCAGTCCGTCCATCACCGGCATCTGAACGTCCATGAGTACCAGGTCGTACGGGCCTCGCGACATCGCTTCGACGGCCTGGCGGCCGTTGGCGACGGACTCGACGGTGCACCCCAGGATCCTGAGCAACTGCTCGACGACGATCCGGTTAGCCTCGTAATCCTCGGCGACGAGAACATGGAGTGCGCGTTCCCACTTCGTCATGTTGCTGACGGCCGGCTCCTCTCCACGCTTGCCAATAGCGCACGAACTGGCTGACGGAGTGCTCGCTCGTTGCATCGGAAGCTCTGCCGGAGTGGCCCGGGAGTGACTCTCTACTCGTTCCACGTCGATTTCGACGGTGAAGATGCTCCCTCTGCCCGGCTCGCTCTGGACCGAGATGCTTCCCCCCAGGAGTCGGACAAGCTCGGCGGAAATGCTCAGGCCCAGCCCGACACCACCGAATCGTCGTTCAGTTGTCGGATCAACCTGGGTGAACCGCTGGAAGATCGCGGCCAGCCGGTCGCTGGGAATGCCAATCCCCGTGTCGCGAACAGCGATGACGACCCCCACGTGCGTTGCCGTGGCGGCGCGCACGCTCAACTCGATCTCAACCGTGCCTTGCTCGGTGAATTTCACGGCATTGCTGGCGAGGTTCAGGAGGATCTGACGAATGCGCAGGGAATCACCCCGCAGCACCTCGGGCATGTTCGTGGGGAGGATGGAGCGGACGGCGAGACCCTTTTCCTGGGCCTGCGCGGTCACCAGGTCGACCACGTCGCTCACCAGGGCGCGGACTTCGAAGTCAACGGGAACGATCGTCAAGCTGCCGTTCTCGATCCGCGCCAGGTCGAGCACGCTGCTCAAAATGCCCAGGATCGCTTGGGCGCTCCGCCTGATGACCCGGATCTTCCCCTGCTGTTCCGCTTCGGGCACTCCGTGCAGGAGGAGTTCCGCCATGCCGATGATGCCACTTAAAGGCGTCCGAATCTCGTGGCTCATGTTTGCCAGGAACGTGCTTTTCGCCCGGCTGGCCGACAAGGCCGCGTCCTTCGCGTGGACCAGCTCGTCCGCGATACGTTTCCGCTCCATGGCGTAGCGGATCGATCGAATGAGCATGTCCGCCGACGTGCGGCCTTTCAAGAGGTAATCCTGGGCGCCTTCGGCAACCGCGTCGAGTGCCATCGCGTGGTCGGAAAAGCCGCTCAGCACGATGATGGGCAGATGCTCGGCGTGCGGCCTCAGCTTTCGAAAGGTCTCGATTCCGCGGCTGTCCGGAAGAGACAGATCGAGCAAGACGGCGTCGAAGGCCGATGCCTCCAGGCATTGGAACGCCTCGCCCAGCCGGACCACCCGGGTCAGGGAAAAACGCGGCGAGGCCGATTCCTCGAGCGCCTCGACCACCAGGCAGGCATCGGTGTCATGACCCTCGATCAGGAGAATTCGCAGTGCTTCTGGATTCATGGCCCTGACCTCAGCGGATTGGCAAGCAGGGAAAGTCGCGGCAGGCAGACTTGACCAGGCAGCAGCGGTCGATCACGTCTGGCGGATCCGATCCTGGGGTGGTGAAGAACATACCCCTGTCAACGGCGCCCGGGATCGGAATCCCAGGTGAGGCGGCGGGAGTTCATCTGACTCCCGTCAACAAATCGTCTGCCATCAAGACCGCGTTGGCAAGATTGTGAATCGACGTCCGACGATTCTGAGACTCCGTCCGCAAGAAGCGGTACGCCTCCGCTTCGGAG
>JBMFUH010000016.1:0-19871 GCA_049966735.1 Isosphaeraceae bacterium | reverse complement strand
GCTGCTGACTTTGTTGTTCTATGCCGCCGCCCTGCTCACCTCGCTTTCCCAGGCCCAGAAGCATCGGCCTGAGAAAAGCCCGAGTCACAGCGAATCGCTCGTCCAAGCGGCTTTTCGCATCGGCTTCGCGATGAGAAAAGCCTTATCTATTTGCTGCGGATCAAGACTTGCGGAGTTGGATGACTACACCATGAATTTGGAACTACTGAGACTTCCCTGGCACGTATCCGTACCTCCGCGCATTTGTCATCCATCAAGCCGGCCATGCGCCCGCGGTCATCTGGCGATAGAGGTCTACGTACCGATCGACCACGACGCGGAGTGAGAAATGCTTGTCGATCCGTTGGCGGGCCGCGATGCCAAGAAGCCGGCCGGTTTCCGGGTTCTGGAGCAGTTCGACCAGCGCTGCGGCCCAGGCGTCGGCGCTGGTTCCGCTCACCAGCCGGCCGGTTTCCTGATCGGTGACCAGGTCGGTATTCCCGCCGATGCCGGAGACGACACAAGGCAGCGCGGTGGCCATCGCCTCCAGAAGCGAGTTGCTCATCCCCTCGGCGACGCTGGGCAAGACGAAGACATCCGCGGCCCGGAGATGCTCCGCCGGGTCTGGCACGGCGCCAGCGAACTGCACTCGCTGGGCGATGCCAAGGTCGTTGGACAGTGCGGTGAGTGCCTCGCGCTCGCTTCCGGGCCCGACCAGGATCAAATTGGCCGAAGTCTGCCGGGCAACCTGCTGCCAGGCCTCAAGCAGAAGCGGCAAGTTCTTCTGTGGATGCAATCGCCCTGTGAAGATGACCCTCGGGCGGGGCAGCAACTCGGTCTCGATGAGGCTTGGCCCGGGATGGAAATGGTCGGTGTCCACGCCGCTGGCGATCCGGACCAGGCGGTTCGGGGGAACGCCGAGTTCCAGCCACTGGCGCGCGATCTCTTCCGAGATGGCTGCGAAGGCCGGGTTGCGGAGGATGATCCGGCGGAGAAGAGGGAAACCGCGCGTGCGGCGAAGCTGGTCGGCCTCGCCGTAATAGCCAGAACTGGCCGGCTGGATCAAGGTCGCCACCCCCGACCGCCAAGGTCGGGCGATGCCGGTGGCCACGGCTTCCCAAAGTCCCTGATGGGTGTGGATGACGTCGAGCTCACCGCGAAACTGGCGCAGGCCCCGGCTCACGGAGCGAACGAAACTCCAGGCGAAAAGAGGGCCGCGGCGGGACGACCTGATCCAGCGATGGATAAAGAGCCCCTGATACTCCTCGTCCTCGATCGGATAGCCCGGCACCGCGTGGGTGATCACGTGGACGACGTGACCGCGTTTGACCAGCTCGATGCCCTGGGCCAGCGCCTGGCGTTCCGCGCCGCTGGCGAACGGGTGGAAGTAGCTGACGAGATAGCCGACGCGAAGCGGCCTGTCCGACCTTGAGGACATGATTCTTCCGGTCCGCACGCCGCGATTCAAGGCTCGGGCTCGTGGACGTTTCTCAGGTTCTTGAAGTGGGGATATTGGCTGAGAATCTCCCTCGCCTTCCGTGCTTGCGACGCGGGAACGAAGATCGCGTGGCCCGACTCGAACGGCAGACCGCCGAAGACGGGCATGGATGCCGTGGCGTCGCTGCGGGCGGGGATATCCTCTTCCTTCAAGAGGTTGACCACCATCGCGGCCTCGGCCTCGTTGGCAACCTCGCAAAGGCGGATTTCCGGTACCTCGTCTTCCATTTCCTCCATTGCTTCTCCCTTTTTTGGTAACAGCCTCAAGCGATCGGACCGGACGGACGTTCCGGCTGGGCGGCCGTCCGGTCCTGGTTCAGGTTTGATCCTCAGCGCGTGATGACCAGGCTGGGAATATCCCGGCCGCTGTCGTCGGTGATCGCCCCGCCCATGACGGTGATCTGGCTGACCGCGTAGATTCGGCCGCTGGGCATGGTGACCTTGACGGTCCAATCGCCATCGGGAACCCGCACCGCGAACCGGCCGGCGGCGTCGGTCTCTTGAACGCGGTCCTCGAAGGCATTGGTCCGGCTGGAAACGGTGACACGAACGCCCTCTTCCAGCTCGCCCGTTTGCCGGGCCTTGACACTGCCGAAGAGGATATTACGGAACTCGGGCCGGATTGTCCGGGGATTGTAGATCGACGGTTTTCGCGCCTCATGGCGGACGGTCCCGGCACCGGAGCCCGGCTTCTCGTCGGGCGCTGGAAACAGACTGGAGCCGTCAGCCGGCGCGACGGGCGTGGGGGGCTCAAGCCCTCCGGCCTGCGAGCCAGTAGGAGCTGGTTCAATCGGTGCGACCTTGGGTTGGGTTTGGGTTTGGGTTTTGCCCGTCGGCGCCCCGGCCGATGGCGTGGCCTGCTTCCATGGAACGGGCTGGGGCTGGGGCGGAGTAACCGTAGTGGAGTTCCCGCGCGTGGCCGCCTGAGGCGCCGCGGGTGTTTGCGCGGTGTTTCCAGCCGCCTGATTCTGGGACTGCTCGACACGTCCCCGCGGCTCTTCCTCGGGCAGCGGAGTCACGCTCGAGTTGACGGCCCCCTGGTTTTCCGGCTCGCTTTGAACCACGTGAGACTGGCTGCCGCGGCTGGTCCGCGGCGCGGCCGGAGCTTGCTCGGCCGGCAGAGAACGAACGGTCGGTGTGCTCGACGCCACCACCTCGGTGCCGCAGCAGGAGGAACTCGTGCTGGCGACTACATACTCGGACGGCACGATCGCGCGATCGACGAGCACGCTCGAGGAGTAGGTGGTGGGGTAGTAGTAGTAATACGTTGTCGGGTAGTAAGCCGTCGTCGGCAAATAGTAACCGCGTGTTGTTGCCACGAGCCTGCGGCCGAAGAGTCCCCCGCGGCGAAACCGGGTTTCGTAATACGTCGGCGCGAGGTAGGTTGTGGGTGAAACCAGGGCCGTTTCCGTCACGTAGGCCGTCGTGTAAGCGGTCGGGATCACGTAGGAGGCCGGCACCACATACGAAGTGGCCGCGACGTAGGTCGTGGGAAAGGTCAGCACACTGGACGTGGGGGCCCAGTCCATGGTTTCCAGGTAAACGACCTGGAACGCCCTGGCCGGCGCGCCGCTCCAACCGAGCGCGAGTGCCGCCAGGATCGGCAGTCGAAAGCCAATCGAGCGCATGGTCAATCTCCATCTAAAACCATTGCGGACCCCCAAAGTCTGGTTGAGCGTCGTGCGGGGGGTCCGCTTAGCTTCACGATAACAAAACGGTCGGGTTGAACCAAGGACCCGTGTGGCGCCTGGTTTTTTTCTTTTAGGACGATTTCGATCTAGACAAACAATTCGGACCTTGTGGATTGTATGGCTTGGGTCAAATGTGCCGGGCAGGGGTCCGATTTGCATCGTGATCGCGGTTGTGGGATGATAGAAAAGCCGAGGGCCTACACCGAAGCATCCCGGACGAGGAATCCTGGCCCTCGCGGTCGCCCCCTTCGTGGGGGCGTGGATTGAAACGCCCGAGAAGGAGCGCCGGTCATGCTCAACACGCGCGAAGCGCTGGCCGTCCTGGATCGTGATTTTCTGGAAACGCGATGCAAGATACTCGAGATCGCGGCGACCCTCGATCGAATCGATCGGGCGCCGGCGCACCATCCCGAACATCCCGATCCGCGGCTGGGTCAGATTCGCCAGGCCATCGAGGCGCTGGGGGTACGAGGCCCCGGGCGCGCCGAGACGATTCAGCGGATCTTCTCGCTGGATTACGATCCGAACTGGCAAGCCCAATTCAAGCTCCAGCCTCGCGTTACCGCACCGGGACAGCGCGAGTGATTTACGGTCGCTCATGCTTGCCTCGGCAGGACTTCTGCCCGTGCCCCCGTGAATTTGCCATTGCATACAGGATTCATAGACATGGCGGCTTCCATAGCAGCGATATTCAATCGCGATAAGCAGGCAAGGTGGTACGCCGATCGTCATATGAATCTCGATGACGGAGTGGTGCGAATCTATTACCTGCCTACGAACGCCCCGCCGCGAGAGATCCGTCTCCTGGAAGTCAACCGGATGCTCGCCGAAACGACACCGCTGGAGCCCATCGACTTCGGAGTGGGCATGAACGGTGAGGACGCCCACACCCTCTACGTCCTTGACGTCACGCCCGCTCAGTGGGAGGCCATTCAGCGTGATGAGGTGCGTTTGCCCGAGGGGTGGACTCTCGACAACAGCCAGGAACTCACCAGGCCTCAAAACTCATGAACAGGCCCCAAGAACTCTGGCGGAGACAAGCGCGTTCAGACCTCGCACTTTTCACCCAGTTGCGTGGCGGCGGGGCGCATCAGTGTCATCTGTTGCGCTATCTTCAGATGTCGACGGAAAAACTCAGCAAGGCCTACCTCTGGCGTTCGGGGCACGCTCCCCCAAGGAGGCACAGCGGCTTCGTTCGCTTCCTCCGAGCCCTTCTGGACCGTCGTCCGGTCGAATTGCAACGGATTGCGGAGACGCTGGGTTTTGGGCGTCGAGAGGATCTGGAAAACTGGGTACGAAGCGTGCAAATTCTCACTTACTCGCTCCAGAACATCGCGCCCGCCGAAGCCGGCGACGGGCCGAATGCCGAGTATCCTTGGCCGCACGGCGATCCTGAACATCGTCCTGCCGATTGCAACTTTGCACTGTGGAACGAATTGGCCAACACGGGCAAGGGACGCCAGCTCCTGAGGTTTGTCGAACGTGCAATCGCAAACTTCGAGCAGTACGCCTGAAAGCTTCAGATGCCCCCGCTGCCCTTGGGCTCGGTCGCTGCCAGGGGAGCCGGCAGGATGTTCGGCCGGTCCCCCAATGTTTTGAGAATACTATAAGGATTGGACCTGAGCCGAACACAATTTCAGGACCTGACAGAGATGATCTCGTACATCGATCCGCACATTCACATGGTTTCTCGGGTCACCGACGATTACAAGCGGATGGCGCTGGCCGGTTGCGTGCTGGTGAGCGAGCCGGCGTTCTGGGCGGGTTTCGACCGGTCCGGCCCGGAGGGTTTCCGCGATTATTTCCGCCAGCTCACTCAGTTTGAACGGAAGCGGGCGGCGGCCTACGGCATCGAGCATCGGTGCTGGCTGGGCATCAACTCCAAGGAAGCCGAGAACGTGTCGCTGGCGCGGCAGGTGATCGCGCTCATACCCGAGTTTCTCGATGAGCCGGGGGTTCTGGGGCTCGGCGAGATCGGCTTGAACAAGAACACCAGGAACGAGTGCACGGTTTTTCTGGAGCACCTCGAACTGGCCGCGCGGCGCCAGGAGCTGATCCTGGTGCACACTCCGCACCTGGCCGACAAGTACCAGGGGACGCGGATGACTCTGGACATGCTCGAGGGCGACTCGAGGATCAGCCCCGAGAAGGTGATCATCGATCATGTCGAGGAGCACACGATTCGCCACGCCCTGGAGGCGGGGCACTGGGTGGGGATGACGCTCTACCCGATCACCAAGTGCACGCCAGCCCGCGCGGCCGACATGATCGAGATTTATGGACCGGAGCGGATCATGGTCAACTCGGCCGCCGACTGGGGCCACAGCGACCCGATGGTGGTTCCCGAGTTCATCTTCGAGATGCGACGGAGGGGACACGACGACGGGCTCATCCGCAAGGTCGTCCTCGACAACCCGCTTGCCTTCTTCGCCCAGTGCCCGCGCTTTCAGTTGGCCGCGCCGGGGCGGGAAGTGAGCAGCGTGAGGTGATCTTCCCACTGCAAGGAACGATCATCGGGCGCGCTTCGCAAGACCAGCAGTGTCCCCTTTTTGCCCGGCGGCTGCCACTCCGCGCCGGGGCGGCCAGCGCCCCGGTAGTGGGATAAGATTCCAATCTTATCACCGGAAGAGTTTGATCGATATTCGCGACTTTTTATAATGACATGGTGTGACTAGATTGGAATCTTGTTCCACTTATTCTTTGGCCGGTTCTTCTACCGCCTTCCGCAGTGCCTTCCACCCCAGAAGTCCGCGTGGGAGTTGCTCCGCTACGATAGATTGCCAGAGCGCGACGAAGCCCACGGTTGTCCGCGTCTCCGCGCCCTCCGAGAGCAGGTTGATCGTGTGCACGCCGCTGCCCGGGATGTTGAAGTTGATGGCGTTTGGCCCCTTGACGGCATCCGAGCTGATGATCGCCTGGCGCAGGCTGCCGGCACCGCTCCTGGAGGCGTCCGGAGCGGGCATCACGATGGCGGCGAGACCAGATCATCATGGCAAAAGAACCTCCAGGCTATACGGACGCCGAACGAGAGGTCCGGATGACGTTGGACCAGACCTCCTCACGCGCCCGCGTTCCGAGATGTCGATCGAGTAAGACCGGCTGTCCGGGTCTGGAAGGAACTGGGGGCCAAGAACCACTCGTCGGTTTCACGTCTATCTGTCAATTGCCATCGGTCGCCGCCGTCCGACAGTCCTTCGCGCGGATTCACACGCACTCACCGCACCGTTACGCGTTGCCCCCAAATCTCAAGTTCCGAGGCGGAACCGAGTTCCACTCGCTCCCACGGTCTCCGTGGGAGCGTCGTCGAGGACGCTGCGCGTCCCCAATCGCCAGCCTCGGAAACGACGCCCCGGCGCGCCGAGATCGCGGAAGGAACTCCCACGGAGGACCGTGGAAACGAGCTAGAATCACGTCCTTCCGAGCAAGCTGGACTTGTGGGTAATGCGAGGTGCCGCGCCGTGGGACAAGATTCCAATCTTGTCTGTTCTCTGGATCCGAGAGATTTCGGTAGAGGTTGATTTGATAGGGACGACAAGATTGGAATCTTGCCCCACCTAGCCACCTAGTCCTTGACTGGTTCCTCCACGGCCTTCTGGAGCGCTTTCCACCCCAAGAGTCCGCATTTCAAGCGGGTGGGGGAGAGGGGGACGCCCAGGAGCTTGACGACGTCGGCTGGCGAGATCTGCCGCACCTCCTCGAGCGTGGCCCCTTCCACACGGTCGGCCAGGAGCGACGTGGCGGCCTGGCTGATCACGCAGCCGTGGCCGTCGAACCGGACGTGCTCGATGCGGCCGTCGGAGCCCAGGGAAAGCTCCAGGTGGACCTCGTCGCCGCAGAGCGGGTTGTCCAGGTCGGAGACCCGGTCGGGAGATTCGAGACGGCCTCGGTGAGGGCTGGAATAGTAGTGGTCGAGGATCTCCTCGCGGTACAGAGGGTCATCCATTCGAGGGCTCCGTCGCAATGGGGGAAAGCGTCCGCGGCGCGGCGGGCGGGCTAACGCGTCGCCGGAAGAGAGTTTTGATCGATTCGAGCGCCTCCGCCAGGCGATCGACCTCGTCGAGGGTATTGTACAGATAAAGGCTCGCTCGCGCGGAGGCCGGAATCCCCAGGTGCAGGTGCAGAGGCATCGCGCAGTGGTGCCCCGCGCGGATCGCGATGCCGTGGCGATCGAGGAGCTGCGCCAGGTCGTGGGGGTGCGTCCCCTCGAGCGTGAAGCTGGCGATCGCCCCTTTCTGGGTCGGATCGGTCGGGCCGTAGATGCGCAGGCCCTCGATTTGGCCCAGGACCTCGTGAGCATGGACGATCAACGAGCGCTCGTGGGCAGCCAGTGCGGCGGGGGAGAATTGACTCAGATAATCGATCGCGGCGCCCAGACCGATGGCCTCGGCGATGGGGGGCGTGCCCCCCTCGAACTTCCAGGGAACCTCGTTCCACTCGGCCCGCTCGCGCGTGACCCGGGTGACCATGCTGCCGCCGGCCAGGACGGGCGGCATTGCCTCCAGCAGTTCGCGCTTCGCGTAGAGCACGCCAATTCCCGTGGGGCCGCACATCTTGTGTCCGGAGAAGGCCGCGAAATCGGCTCCCAGCCGGCTCACGTCCAGGCGGTGGTGGGGCATGCTCTGCGCGGCGTCAATCACAACGCGGGCCCCGTACGATCTGGCCAGCCCGACGATTGCAGCCAGGGGGGGCATGGAGCCGGTGACGTTGGACATCCCGGTCACGGCAACCAGGCGGACGCGGTCGCTCATCACGGCGGCCACGGCCTCCTCGGTCAGCCGGCAGTCGCGGGTCAACTCGGCGAACCGCAGGGTGGCCCCGCGCTCCCGGGCCACCATCTGCCAGGGGACAAGGTTGGAATGATGTTCGAGGTCGCTGAGGACGATCTCGTCGCCGCTTTTAAGGAACGTCCGGCCCCAGCTCTGGGCGACGAGGTTGATCGACTCGGTCGTGCCCCTTGTGAAGATGATCTGGCCCGAATCGTCGGTATTGAGAAACCGCGCAACCTTCTCACGTGCTCCCTCAAATGCCTCGGTGGCGCGTTCGCTGAGCGTGTGCAGGCCACGATGCACGTTGGCGGGATACATGGCGAGATAGTCGGCGACCGCCCGCACAACCGTCTCAGGTTTCAGGCTTGTGGCAGCCGAATCGAGGTAGATGAGTGGGCAACCGTTGCTCACTTCCTGATGCAGGGCGGGGAAGTCGTTGCGGCACGTCTGCACGTCGAAACGGGGGGCCTGAGCCAGGCCCGGTTTCACGACCGCTGAATTGACCACGGGCAACTCCAATCTTGCGGAAGAGCCATTCACTTGATCGTATTTCATATTGTATCCAGGAAGTACCCTCGGTGAGAACCCTTCCTGAGACTCACCGGCGCTCACGGCGGTGCACGCCAGCGGATTCTGGATGAAAACCGTGCAATGGTCCTCGATTTCTGCTAAAATAGATCGAGCGGAACGATCAGTCTCTTCGCGTGATTCAACTGGGTCTGAACCAGGAATCACGGGACCTCGATGTTGAGAGGGGCTCGGAAAGTCGGGATGCCGGAGCAAGGCCAGCCAAAACGGGCTGGCCAGCCGCCTCTCTCGACTGGAGGAATCTTGGGATGTACGTCTTTGAGGACGGACCGGCGGTCGACCCGATCGAGGAGTGGCGCGAACGGATTTACGGCATTCTCGAGGCGGTGCTCTCGCACCCGGACGAGGGGAAGTGGGGGAGAGTTCTCCGCGGAGAGAGGCAGCGGCTCGCCATCGCCACGGCCGACGCGCTGCGAGCCGCGGCGTCGCAGGTGGAGTATCCTCTGCGGCCGGGAGAACTTCCCTGCGAAGAGCTGGATCTCCGGTTTCTCATCGTCGAGCTTTGCCAGCCGCTCGAGCACTTGAAAGGGGAGTATGACCGCGTGCTGTGCACCCGCAAGCCCAAGCCCGGCTGCTCCCCTTATGCACTCGATCATCATTGCAAGCCGGGGGCGGATGTCCCGGCCGAGTTTCTCGCCGATCTTGCGGGGCTCTACCGGTCGTTCGGCTTTGCCGAGGGAGCCAGGCTTCCCCGACGGCCCGATCACGTTGCCCTGGAGATGGGATTCATGGCGTTCTTGATCGGCCAGAAGCGTCTGGTTTCGCGGATGGCTCGGATCGAGATCCAAGGGGCGGAGCAGTTTGCCTGCTGTGATCTTGCCCAACGGAGCTTCTTCGGCGATCATCTGGCAGGATGGGTTGGCGAGTTCGCAGGCGGACTGAGGACCAACACGGGAGGCAGCTACTTCGAACCCCTGGGCCGGTTCCTGGCCGCCTGGATGCCCCTGGAGCGGCATTACTTCGACTCGACGGTCGAGCTTGACGGCCACTCGAGAAAGACCTTTCCTGTTGCCGTAACCATCGGCTGAGGAGGAACATTCCAATCAAGAGCCGGCCCCGCGCGGCGGGACTGTCGCTTTGAAGAGGATGGGGCTTGTTGCCGCTGGACCTTGGAATGACTGTCCACAACCAGGTCGCCAAAAGCCACTTCACACCCTGTATTGCAGACAAGGAGGTCATCGATCATGGACTTCGGACTGTCTGAGAAGCAGCAAACGTGGTATGACGCCGCCCTGAAGTTTGGCCGCGAGGAGCTGGTCGATCCGGAATCGGTTGCCCGTGAGCAGCGGGGCGAGTTCTGGCGGGAGGGGTACGAGCGGTGCGCCCGGCTGGGAGTGCTCGGGCTGCCTGTCCCCGCTGAGTACGGCGGCCAGGGAGAAGACGTTGCCGCCACCGTCGCCGCGATGGAGGGGCTGGGTTACGCTTGCCCCGACACCGGACTCATCTTCGCCTTGAACGCCTCGCTCTGGACGATCACGATGCCGATCCTGACCTTCGGCAGCGAGGCCCAGAAGGCACGCTATCTTCCCCCTCTGTGCGATGGCCGCGGCTTCGGCGCCAATGGCGCCAGCGAGCCGGAGGCGGGGTCAGACATCTTCAGCATGACCACCCGTGCCGAGAAACAGGGGGACGGCTGGGTCCTCAACGGCCGGAAGGTCTGGATCACCGGCGGACCGATCGCCGATCTCTTCCTGATCTTCGCCACCACCGATCCCTCCAAGGGCGTACTGGGCATCACGGCGTTCCTGATCGACCGCGACACGCCGGGGTTCCATGTCATCCGAGAGATTCCCAAGCTCGGCATGCGCACCGCGCCGATGGGCGAACTGGTCTTCGACGATTGCAAGCTTCCCGCCGAAAACTTGCTGGGCCGCGAGGGGCGAGGCTCGCGCATCTTTAATGCCGCGCTTGAATGGGAGCGTGGAGGCATCCTGGCGTCCGTGGTCGGCACGATGAAGCGCCAGCTCGACCGCTGCATCCAGCAAGCTCGCACGCGCAGGCAGTTTGGCCAGCCGATCGGCAAGTTTCAGTCGGTCTCCAACCGGATCGTCGACATGATGACCCGGCTGGAAACCAGCCGGTGGATGGTTTACCGCTACGCCTGGATGAAGCAGCAAGGCAAGGACGCCACGATCGCCGCATCCATGGCCAAGCTGCACGTTTCCGAGTGCTTCGTCCAGAACAGCCTGGACGCCATCCGGATCTTCGGGGCGACGGGCTACACGATCGAGGCCGGCCTAGAGCGCGACCTGCGCGACAGCGTCGGGGGCGTCCTTTACTCTGGGACCAACGACATCCAGCGCAACATCATCGCCCAGCATCTGCGAATCTGACGGTCTCATGACGTGAAAGGACGATCGACGTGAATGAGCTCTGATGGAAAGCAACGGCCCGGTGGATCGGCGGGAATCAATCCGCGGCGATTTTCCCTGTCCATGAGATGGTCTCCGGGCCGTTTCCTGTTCCCGGCCCGCGGTATTTCTGGTCGAACTTCGGCCGGTCTGTCATTCTGGCAGCGCGGATCGGTCCGGCGGATCGGCATCGGCTTTGCCATGCTGGGCTTCGTCATCGTCTATGGAGTGAGCGGCTACATGATGATGGGCTGGACGTTCATGGACGCCTTTTATCAGGTGTTCATCACGATCTCGGCCGTGGGACTCACCGAGGTGCATCCGCTGGTCACGACGCCGCTCCGACTGCATACGATGCTGGTCATCGCCATGGGGCTCTTCTCCGTGGCATTCACACTGGGCGGCTTCATCTCCTTCCTCACCGAGGGAGAGTTGCACAAGTACCTGGGTCAACAGCGCATGATGAGGCAGATCGAGACCCTGGAGAAGCACACGATCGTCGCCGGGTTCGGGCGGGTGGGGGCCCTCGTCTGCGAGGGCCTGGCCAGCGCGGAGATTCCATTCGTGATCATCGAGCTGGATCACGAGCGAGCCCCGGCGCTGGAGTCGAGCGGTTTCTTGCACCTGATTGGCGACGCGACCGAGGAGGCGCTGCTCAAGGACGCGGGCATCGCCCGGGCGAGCGTCCTGGTCACGGCCATGGCCAACGACGCCGCCAACGTGTTCATCACCCTGACGGCCCGTGAACTCTGCCCCCAGCTCATGATCATTGCCCGGGCCGAGCAGCCCACCACCGAGAAGAAGCTGCGCCAGGCCGGGGCCAATCACGTGATCACCCCCGCCGCCATCGGAGCGCGGCGGATCGTCTCGCTCCTGACCAATCCCACCGCGGTCGAGTTCGTGGAACTGGTCACCCAGCGTTCGAGCCTGGCGATCGAGATGGACGAGGTCCCGATCCAGCCGGAGAGCCCGCTTGCCGGCAAGTCGCTGCGCGACGCCGACATCGGCCGCCTGACCGGCGTGATCGTGATCGCCGTCAAGCGCTCCGACGGCCGGGTCGAGTTCCCACCCGGCGGCAACATTCCCTTCGCGCCCGGCGACAGCATCGTCCTCCTGGGGCGGAGGGCCAATCTCGACCAGTTCCGAGCGACGTTCGTGGCGTGAGGCGACGCCTTCGTGCGAGAACCGAAGGTCAAGGGGCTCCTACGGGAAAAGTCGAAGGAGCATCCAGCGCTGTCGTGCTGTGATCTGGGCCTGCCGGTTCATTTGCAGCAACGAGATTGTGACTCGGCCGATCGCGGTTAATCCGACCAGGGCCCCGCATCCGTATCGACGCGAAAGTGCGCCTTCCACAAATCCAGGCGCGGATGAAAGAGCCGCGAAGCCTGCTCAGTTACCTCGTCGAAACCTCCGAGATGATCTGATTTGTGGAGATTGCACGACCGGCAGGCCAGTGCCCAGTTTGACGCCTCGTCCTTGCCGTTCCTTGATGTGGGAACAATGTGCTCGACCTCAAAGCCGAGGTTGAAGATCGCTTCGGGAGCCTGGCAGTATTCACATCGGTATCGAGCTCTTTCGGCAACCGCGGGGTATCGAGGATTCATGAGCCGAGTTCACGGGCAATTGCCGCCGCCCGCTCCGTGGCCGCGCGAACTTCGGCGTCGATCAACGCTTCCAATTCCGCCTGCTCCGCCGCGGGGAACGCTGTCCCCGCATCGCGGGCCGACCGCCACGACTGCATGAGGTGCTCCAGCCGCTGCCGTTGAGCCGCGGTGAAAAACTGGTCGGGACCGAGATTTCGTACAACGATCAGTGTGTCAATTTCATCGTCTTCGAGTTGAGACGTGAGTGCGTCGATCGCTTCACCGGCAGTTCGGCCCGCGCCCTGCTTTCCGATCGTCACCGCGCGAAAAGCTGGCTCCCCTTCCGCAACGGTTTCCTGAATCAAACCGACCTTGGTCATGAAAACGTTCTCCACGATTGGACCACACTCACTTAATCTTAACCTGTCCGCGGTGGATTTCACACGCCATTGGGTCGTGGTCTTCCGTCGTCCAGTCAGGAATCGTGCTCGAATCCGTCGCAGCTATCTGTACGCATCGCTACGGTGGCGAACCGCGAGAATGTCCACGGTCCTCTGTGCATCGTCGATACCATACAGGACCCGGTAGTCCCCTCGGCGGACACGTCACAGATTCCCGGAGTCCTCCAGCTTCTTGCAACCTGGAGGTCGGGGATCAACCTGAAGTTTCTCAATCAGTTCCGCCCGGACACCTTCGAGGGGAGATCCTCCAACTCCTTTCGGGCGGATCGAGCGAAGAAGACCTGATAGTCATCCATTCGACGGATTCTTCGCTTTCTTGATCAATCGCTGCTTCACAGATTGGAGCGACTCGCGCGGTTCGCTCTTACGCTCCCGGGCGAGCGCGATGTCACAGAAGTCCTCCCAGACCTTCGCATTCTTCTTCAGGTCGATCAGCACTGCGGTTTTGTTCCCATGCTCGTCCACAAGGAACTGAATCCCTCTCATGCGCATCTCCTCGCCCAGCCTGACCTTCCGGGTTCAATGGGTGGGTAGGGCCGGGCACATTTTGTTTCCATGGTAAGCTCGGCAGGATCAGCCGACGGTTCGTTGAATCGATGGATTTTCTCCAAAGAATTATCGTAAGCGCTCGCCAATTGGTGCGCGGCCACTGGCCAGCCGAGGCGGTCCCGTCCCGTCAGGAAGGCTATCACGCCCCCGTCCCGGCGCACCAACTGGCGAGCCCTTACCGTGATTTTCCTCGGCGTCAGGTAGGGCGGTCTTAGCTGGCTCGTAGTGCTCGGGACAGTTATTTGCCTGAATTGGTTGGTATGGCGGCGAGTAGAGCGGTTTTTCTTCGAGCGTAACACTTGAAGACGGGCGATCATCGCTTACCCCCGGAAGGCCCTGCCGCCACGGAGAGCGGTGGCTCCAGGGCATGCCGTTGCACACAATCATGTGCACAGCCACATCTCTTTCAACTGTAAAAAACCACGCAGACCGCAGGTATTGATGTTGCCCCGTGGTCCGTGGTGCCGTAACCCTCGCTCTGTCCCGCCTTATGTCTACCGCTTCGAGAACTGGAAGCTCTTGCGGGCCTTCTTGTGGCCGAATTTTTTGCGTTCGACCATGCGGGCGTCACGGGTCATGAAGCCGCCGTCGCGGAGGGCGGATTCCAGGTCGGGACGAAATTCCTTGAGGGCGCGGGCGAGTCCCTGCATCACCGCGCCGGACTGGCTGGGCTTGCTGCTGCCGGCGACGTTGACGAACACGTCGACCCGCTCGCCCATCTCGGTGGCCTTGAGCGGGGCCTTGATGTCGGTCTGCTGGACCTCGAGAGGGAAATAGTCGTTGGCCTCGTGGCCGTTGACCTGGAACTTGCCCGTGCCCTCACAGACCCGCACGCGGGCCACGGCGGTCTTGCGCCGGCCTGTGCCCCAGGTGTATTTCTTCACTTCAGTCGCTGTCATGTTCGGTCTTTCTCTGCCTTCAGGGAATCCGGATCAGCCGGGAAGTTCGTGGGATTCAGTCGCAACGAGGAACCGCCGATAAGTAACGTCCGCCGGCCCCGTAAAACGGAATGAATTCCGTTCTACTCTCCTTCCGCCGGAGCAGCTTGTTCGGGCTGCGCGGGTTCTTCGTGATGGGCCGGCTCTTCCTGCGGGGCCGGTTCCTGGTGTTCGGGCGCGGCCTCGATGGCGGCCGGAGCGGGCGCGGCCTCGATGGCGGCCGGAGCAGCAGGGGCAACCTCTGGTTCAGGGGTGGACTCTGGCTTATGCTCGGCCTCCGCTGCCTTCTTCTTACGGGACGCGAGTTCACCCGGGGTCGGGCTGAAGAGGGCGCCAGCGGACGCGGGGCGGCCGGATAGGGGCTCGAGCGGGATTGGCTGCTGGGCCTGGTGGGGATGATCGGGGCCGACGACAAGTTTGAGCTTGTCCATCATGTGCCGGCCGAGCTTGCTCTTGGGCATCATCCGCTGGACGGCCAGCTCGAGGATCCGCTCGGGATGGCGCTGAAACAGCTTCCAGGCTGCCTCTTCACGTTGCCCGCCGGGATAACCCGAGTATCGCTGATACGACTTTTCCTGCCACTTGTTGCCCGTGAAAATCACCTTGTCCACGTTGGTGACGATGACGTAGTCGCCGGTGTCGATGTGGGGGGTATAGGTGGGACGATGCTTGCCCATCAGGATCGGGGCGATCTGGGCGGCGAGACGGCCGACGACCTGCCCCGATGCGTCGATCACATACCACTGCTTGGCCAGCTCGCCGGCCTTGGCTTGGAAACAGTTCATGGAAAAATACGCCTGACTCGTTGAAACAAACCCATCGCGGAGAAATCGCAGGGAAAATATTAGTCTACTCGCCACGCTTCGCCAGTCAAGACCGATGATTCCATGCTGAATCAAGACCTACTGGTGATGGCTCCGATCGACAGCGGCAAGCGACTCATCCAGGCGATTGCAGCGAAAGGGGTCGAAGTCGGGGTCGCCTTCTGGGCAAGGCTGACCGAGGACGGGAAGTGGTATCTGTCCGCTGCATCCAGGCTTGTGGAGGAAAAAGGCACAAGAGCGGCGTATCGTCTCGTTCATGATACTCTGTACTACTAACTTCGAGAATCTTGTACGCCGTACACGATTTCGCAAGCGATTCCGTGGCAGGCTCTGGGTTGCAGCACCGGGTGATCCAGCGTGCGGAGCCATGATGGCGACCACGCATCTTATCCGTGTTCAATCCGTGGCCCCGCACCATCTTTTGGTTGCGGCTCGGCCGCGCTGTGCAAAACGCCCGACATCTGGATCGACCCGTTCGATATCAGAGTGATAGGGATGAATGACTCGCTTGCCGAGGCGGCCCTGAAAGCGATCGAATCCAAGGTCTGGGATAGACCATCCGCGGTTCGGCATCCGAGACCCTATCCGAGAATGACCCGGTTCGACGGGTCAACAATGGCCGGAACTAGCATGGACGGGGCTTACATCGATCCGCCGTCGCAACCGGTCTCGTGAGCGTGCAGCGGAATCGACATGCGGCTCGTTCCGTCGCCGTGAACGTACATTTTACTACAGTTAATCATATACCAATACTGTTTCTCGATCTCCGCCACCGCTCACGTCAGCGAGGGCAGGGGGCCGTCGCCGCAGAAGTCCGGGTTGCCGAACCGCTTCAGGTCGTGGCCGAAGCCGTGGGCCAGCGAGAGGAGCAGCCGGTTGTGGGGCAGCCGCTTGTACTTGATGGACCGGCCCATCTTGAAGTCGAGGCCGTTGCCCACCAGGACGAAGGGGATGTCGTTCAAGGTGTGCGAGTTGCCCTTGCCCAGCTCGTTCGTCCAGATGATCAGGGTGTTGTCCAGTAGGCTGCCGCCGCCGCCGGGCTCGGGGGTCTCGGCCAGACGCCTGGCCAGATACGCCATCTGTTCGCACCACCATTTGTTGATCTTCGTCAACTTTTCCACGGCGGCCTTGTCGCTGTCGGGGTGGTGCGACAGCTCGTGATGACCCTCGCTCACGCCGATCCAGTGCATCCTGGCCCCGCCGACCGAGTTGGTGTACTGGAGGGTCGCGATCCGGGCGAAGTCGGCGGCGAAGCTCCGGACCAGAAGATCGATCTGCATCTTGCTGATCTGGGGAATGCTGTCGTTCTGCTCCTTGACCCCCGGCTCGATCTCGGGGACGGCGTGAGCGATCGGGCCCTTGCCGGAGGACTGAAGCTCCTGCTCCATCTCGCGGACGAACGTCGCGTGCTCCTCCAGCAACTGCCGGTCCGCCGCGCTGACTACCGATCGCAGCTTGCCCAGGTCGGTCTGGATGTCGTCGAGGACGCTCTTCAAGCTCTCCTGGTCCTTCACTCTTCCATAAAGTTTGGAAAACATCTGGTAAGGATTATCGATCGGCGCGATCGGCTTGTTCGCCCCGGCGTAGACCATCCGCGTCCAGGTGTCGGCCCGGTCGGGAACCATGACGCCGAACTCGAGCGAGCCGAAGCGCGTCTTCGTGTGCGGATCTTTCTGGAGGAAGTTCTTGATCTCCTGGTCGATGGACAGACCGCTCGACCAGCCGGCCGGTGTATCCGAGCCTCCCTGAATATTGCCCGGGAAGAGCTCGATGCCGGTCAGCAAGCAGCCGATGCCGCGCATGTGGTTGTCGCCGTCGCCGCGAACCTGGTCGCAGACGCCGTGCAAGGTCAGCATCCGGTTCTTGAACGGCTCCAGCGGCTTCAGGCTCTCCTTGAGCGTGAACTTCTCCCCCTCTTCATCGGGCCAGAAGGCCCAGGGGATGACCCCGTTGGGGCTGAACATGACGACCAGCCGCTGCTTGCGCTTGCCCTGGTTGGCAAACCCCAGGCTGGGCAGGTTGAGCAGAAAGGGCAGGACCCCGGCGCTCAAACCGAGGTCGCGGAGGAACTCGCGTCGATTGGTGGTCTGAAACATAGGAGGCCCCTTTCGATTGTTCAATTCCTCGCGGCCACGGGAAGTGCAGCACGCTCGGGCTTGGGTTGGGCGGAACGCGGGGTCAAGGCTGAACTGGCGATGATCTCGACCATGAGCTTGCGGATATTGAAACCGTGGTGCTCGAAATACTCACGCAGTTCGGTCAGTTCCCGCGATCCGAACGCACGGACCGGCTGCTTGACCAGGTACTGGAAGAGCTGCTGGACGAACGCGGCGTGCGTCTCCTCGCTGGCGGCCAGATACGTGGCCAGGTTGCGAGCGCCCTTGAACGTCACCGTCTCGCCGGTCTTCGTCTGATAACTTCCGGTGGCGTCGATGGGCTTGCCTTTCTCCTCCTTGCGGAAGCGGCCGACGGCGTCGAAGTTCTCCAGCGTGTAGCCCAGGGGGTTGATCATGCCGTGGCAAGCCTGGCATGTCTTGGGGCTGGTCTGGAGCGCGACGCGCTCGCGAGTGGTGAGCCCGGCGTGCAGGTCGGGAGACAGCGGAGCCACCGCGGCCGGTGGCGCGGGGAGCAATCGCCCCAGCACGCCCCGCGACAGGAAGACGCCGCGATGGATCGGCGAGCTGGACGCCGTGTAGGCGAACGTCGCCATCAGAAACGGATGCGTCACCAGTCCGGCTCGCTTGTTCTCATCAAGCTTGACCTTCTGAAACGGCGCATCCGGCGGAATCTTGGCACCGTAGAACTTCGCCAGGCGGCCGTTCAGGAAGAGGTCGTCGGCCAGAAGCAGGCGGCGGAAGTCGGATGCGTCGCTCCAGACCACGTCTTCCAGAAACATGTCCAGCGACGTTCGCAGGTCCGATGCGATCGCCGGGGTGAACTGGGGGAAGAGCCGGGAATCCTTGGAGAGGTCGGCCGAGCGGTCGACCCTCAGCCACTGGAACAGAAACTCGCGAACCTTGCTCCGCGTGCGCGGGTCGCCGACCATCCGCTGGGCCTGCTCGGCGACTTGCTGGCGAGTGGCCAGCTTGCCGGCGGCAGCGGCGTCAAGCAGAGATTGGTCGGGAAGCGAGTCCCAGAGGCCGTACGAGATCCGGCAGGCAACGTCGTAAGGATCGACCTTGCCGCCGAGCTCGTGATAAAGGAACCGGGGCGACATGAGCACCGCCAGGACCACCCGCTTCACGGCTGCTTCCGGATTCTTGACGGCCTTGAACTGGCGATCGACGTAGAAGGTCTTCTGCTCGTCGGAGAGGGGCCGGCGAAAGGCTCGCTCGGCAAACCCGCGGCTGAACTCGCGGAGCTTCGCTTCATGATCTGCCCGGCCACTGCTCGAGTCGGCCAGCTCGCCCAGATGCGCCCCCACGTAGCCCGCGACCTCGAGCGCGGCGTCGGTGATGGCCTGGTCCCAGGCCTTCGAGACGGAGGTCCCTCGCTCATAGCCCGCGCTGCGGTCGTCGGGCGGCAGCGGCGTCTCCAGCACGATCGACTCCGCCACCTTGACGGGCGAGAGAAACCGCTCTGGGATGACGTTCACCACCTGCTGGGGCGCCTTCCAGAGCAGGGCGATGGATGCCTTGGAGGGCGGCGGGGTCTTCTTGTCGTTGACCCCTTGTTTCCCCTTGGAGAACTCGAGCCGGATCGGGTAGACGCGGCCGCCCAGAAGGTGAATCGTCTCACGAAACTCGGTGTCGCGGCCCGACTTCACCCAGCGGTCAATGAGCGGCTTTTTGAGGTCGTTCACCCAGAGACGGGTGGAATGCTCGGTGCGGACGATGAAGTCGTAGTCGCCCGTGTCGGGCGCCAGGACCGAGCCCTCCCAGCGGATGGCGAACTGGTGGCCGATGGTCTTGCCGCCATCCGGCAGGTTGACTCCGAAATCGAACTGCACCGTGGGATCAACGCGATCGACGATCCGGTCGCCTTTGTTCCAGAACCGCTGGGTCTTGAAGTACTCTCCATGCAGCCCCTTGGGTCCTCCCCACTTGATCGGTTCGCGGAAGCTGCCGATCAGGTCGGCGATCGTGTTCCGGTATTGTCGCACCGTGAGCCGCGACAGCTCGATCGTCACGGGCTTGTTCCTGGCCTGGGCCGTTTTCGAGTAGAAGGCGTCGTGAATGTAGGCGGCCACTCTCTGAGCGTTCTCGCCCGTGCAGGTTCCCGGGTCGTCGTCGGGCATGCTCTTGGCGATATACTTGGCAAGCTGGCCGATCGATTTGTCCCCTCGCAGGGGATGGCCGTATTCCTTGGAGCCTTCACCTTGCTTGCCGTGGCAGGACAAGCATTGATATATATAAATATGTTCACCTGGCTTCTCGTCGTTGGCCGACGCCGAGAGTGCCAGGGCGAGCGACAGGCTCAGACCGATGGTCCATGCCAAGAGAGTGCGAGGGTTGTCTGGGCGGGTGCGTTTCCTCATCATGGCAAACCAGTCGTCAATTGGGGCCGACGATTCCACTGGGTACCTGGCGAGAGAGATTCCAACGGGGAGGAGCGAGTGTTCAACATTCTTTTTACCTCATTGTACTGGCGGCGGCAAGACTCGCCGTTGAACCTTCACGAACGTGGGCGCACGACATGGTTTGC
>JBMFUH010000015.1:0-19925 GCA_049966735.1 Isosphaeraceae bacterium | reverse complement strand
TATACGTAAATCGAGGGCTCTTCGTTGGGGCCTATTTGAATAATCCGGGTTAGTGCCACTTTCGAGGGCCTCCGGAAGGCTCTTCCACAGCGATGACACGATGCGGAAGTTGTTCTCCAGTGAGAACATCAGATGTAAGGAAAACTCGCGGGGAGGCTCGGCGTCGGTTGTGGCACTGGCTGGCGAAAAGTGCCAGTTTGGGCGAGCCCGGCTGTTCACCGTCGAGCGGCCCGGGCATGACCCGTTCCCCAGCTTCGGCGCTCGCGCCGGTTCGTCGGTTTCACGCAAGCTCCGAGAAAGCGGGCACGCTCGCGCACTCTGATGGGTCATCCGGTTCAACGAAAGCGGCGGCGGTGGCGGGAACAGGGAAAAGCGCCCAAACGAAGCCAATTTTGGCAAGACATAACTCCTTGCATAACAAACGTTAGTGTCCAGTCGCGTGCGATTTCGCCGGAAAAACGAAGCCAATCTTCACGGTTTCTTCATAATTGCTCGCAGGGCAAATTCGGGATTCGACGATCAGAACCCATGGCGGTGCGAGCTGGCTCTGGTATCGAGCAGACCTGTGGCGAGGAACGCGCTGCGGAACGGGACGAGTGAGGCCGTGACAGGTCGACACGCGTCTGGCCATGATTGATTCCTTTTCGTGAAGGTCATTGGTAGAATCGGAGCGGCGATGGCGGGAGTGTGGGGAACGTGCCGGAGAGCGAGCGGGTCGGGGCTGGATTGAGCACGTTTGTCAGCCGTGGTGGTGCTCTGTTCGTGGGGACTCGGGAGCCGGAAAGATGGCCGATCAGCCGATCGTGCAATCTCGCAAGAAGCTGTACATCGAGACGGTCGGCTGCCAGATGAACGTGCTGGACAGCGAACTTGTCGTGGCGCGGTTGCGCGATCAGGGATATGAGCTCACCGACGACATCGACCAGGCTGATGCGATTCTCTACAACACATGCTCGGTCCGGCAGCACGCCGAAGACAAGGTTTATAGTGCGCTGGGGCGGATCAAGCACATCAAGCGCAAGCGGCCCGATGTGGCGATTGGGGTGCTGGGCTGCATGGCCCAGAAAGACCAGGGGCAGATTCTCAAGCGAGCGCCTCATGTCGACGTGATCGTGGGACCGGGCCAGCTTGGGCGGGTGCCCCAGCTTCTCGATCGTGCGCGGGAGGAAAGGGAACCGCAGCTTGCCGTGAGCCTGGCCCGGAACGATGGAACGCGGGAGTCGATCACGGCGAGTTTCGAGACCTACGACGCCGACCGCGAGCCGGCGATGCGTCCCAACGCGTTCCAGGCCTTTGTCCGGGTGATGATGGGCTGCGACAAGTTTTGCACCTACTGCATCGTCCCGTCGGTGCGAGGTCCGGAGCAAAGCCGCCCGCCCGGGGCGATTGTGGGCGAGGCCCGGCAACATGCCGAGCAAGGGGTCAAGGAGATCACGCTGCTGGGGCAGACGGTCAACAGCTACTCTTACCGCGAGCCCGACGGGCGGATCAGCCGGCTGTCCGATCTGCTGTACCAGATTCACGATCTGCCCGGCGTCGAGCGCGTCAAGTTCATCACCAGCTTTCCCAACGACATGACCGACGACCTGCTCCAGGCCGTGGCCGGATTGCCGCGGGTGTCGCGGTACATTCACGTCCCGGCGCAGAGCGGCTGCGATGCGATCCTTTCCCGCATGAAGAGAATGTACACGGTTTCGTATTATGAAGACATGCTGCATCGGATGCGCGAGGCGATTCCCGGCGTGGCGGTTTCCAGCGATTTCATCGTGGGGTTTTGCGGTGAGACGGAAGAGTCGTTTGCTCGGACGGTGGGCCTGGTGGAGCGGGCCCGGTTCAAGAATTCGTTCGTCTTCAAATACAGCCCGCGGCGGGGGACGAAAGCTGACGAGCGATTTGCCGACGATGTTCCCGAGGAGGTGAAGAAGCAGAGGAACAACGAGCTTCTGGCGGTGCAGGCGGCCATCAGCCTGGAGGACAATCGCGACCTGATCGGCCGCGAGGTTCAGGTCCTGGTCGAGGGACCGAGCCGGACCACGGCCCGCAAGGCGGGGTGGGACGGCATCGACCAGTTGACGGGCCGGACGTCGTGTGATCGGATCATGGTCTTGCGCGGTCACGAGAGTCTGGTCGGGCAGATGGTCCGGGTATGGATCGAGGATGCCAGCGCCGTGACCCTGTTCGGACAGGTGGCAACCACTGATCGAATCATGGGTTCGGTGTGAAGGGAGAGCCGATGGCGAGCCAGCTCGGGGAGCTGGTGCATTGCTGGATGGCATGGGGTGGAATTGATCTTGGGCTGGCGCCGAGCCCCGAGGCGGTCGCAGCCGGGTTTGACAACGCCGACCCATGCCGTCCGGGCGCCGATCCCCGCATGATTGCAGCCTGGGAACACCGACACGGCTATCGCCTGCCCTGGGGGTTGCGCGCCTGGCTCATGCTCTCGAACGGGCTTTATCGCGAGGGCCCGCTCATCCATCCCATCACGGCGATCGGTCCAATGGTGATCTTTTCACGGATTCATGATCTGATGGTGCAGCCCGAAAGCTGGTTCGAGCTGGGCAATCCCAGCAACGAGACGGTCTGTATTGACCTGGCTTACCGCTGGCCGGGCGGGGGGTGTCCGGTCTTCACGTCGGGAGATCCCGAAACGGGTACCGCGCCCCGGATCATCGCCCGGAATTTCGAGGAGTGGTTTCTCGATCTGCTGCGCGTGGGTGGTCGAGAGTTCTGGCTCGATGCCGATTTCGTCGATCTAGGCGACCCCTGGCAGGCCCACCGCCGCTATACGCCGCAGCCCGAGCTTCCCGACCGCCTCCGACCCTTGACCGATCAGGTCCGGCCCTTGATGCGGGCCCGCGTCGAGGAGCGTGAAATCGCCCGGATGCTGGGGCTGCCCCATGGAGACGTCGAGCTCCTGTTCCGCCACCTCCAGCATGTCGGTCCCGATCTGACAACTCCGTGAACGAGGATTTGCTGGATTCATGCTTCTTGTCCTCCGCGAGTTGTCGGAAGGGCGCGCGGATGAATGCCGACTGGTTTCTGTCTCATCACGATGATCCCGAGATGCTCCGGAGCTGGCTGGGCGGTCTGGGCGTGCGCGACGCCGACCGAGGCCGCCGCGATCTCGGAGATCTGATCCGGAGCGCGGGGCCGGATCATCTCCAACTGGTCGCGCGGTTCGCGGTGGCCCTGGACAACCTGCTCCCGCGCTGTCCCGAGCCGGGCATGGCTCTGTCCAATCTCGAACGATTCGTCAACGCCCGAGGAGATGGCGAGGCGACGTTGCGCAAGCTGGCCGAGAATCCCAAGACCGCGGAGGTTTTGCTCCAGGTCTTCTCCACCAGCCAGCACTTCAGCGAGCTCTTGATTCGCGAACCCGCCCTGATCGACTGGCTCCAGGGAGGCGCGGAGCGGCGCGACCGCGACGCCCTGACCGGCGATCTCTGGAACTCGCTCGGTGCAGCGCGGACGGATGAGGAAATGGCGCTGGCGATCCGCGGGTTCCGGCAGCGCGAGACCCTGCGCATCGGCTACAACGACATCATTCGCGGGTTTCCGCTGGAAGTGACCACGCTCGACCTGTCGAACCTGGCTGACGCTTGCATCGAGGTTGCGGTCCGGCTGGCCCGTGATTGGACCGAGGCCCGGTTCGGCTTTCCCGGCCGCCCCGACGGCACTCCGGGGCGGTTCGTGGTGCTGGCGATGGGCAAGCTCGGCGGCACCGAGCTGAACTACAGCTCGGACATCGACCTCGTGTTCCTCTACGACGAGGATGGAATGACGGCCGGGCCGCGGGTCGTCTCGAACGCCGAGTTCTTCGCGCGGATGGGAACCGAGATCGTCCGCTTGCTCGCCGAGCATACGTCGCAGGGGATGGCGTACCGGGTCGACATGCGGCTGCGTCCCGATGGAGAGCAAGGGGCGCTCGCCCGGTCGCTCGATGCCACGCTGGGCTATTACGTCACGCGGGGCCGCACCTGGGAAAGACAGGCCCTGATCAAGTGCCGGCCGGCCGCGGGCGATCTCGAGCTCGGCCGAACGTTCATCGAGGCGATCACGCCCTTCGTCTACCGCCGTTACCTGGGCGCCACCGAGATCGCGGAGATCAAGGCCCTGAAGCGGCGGATCGAGCAGCGCACGGTTTCCGCGGGCCGCGCCGAGTTCGAGGTCAAGACGGGCCACGGGGGAATCCGCGACGTCGAGTTCGTGGTCCAGTTTCTCCAGTTGCTGCACGGCGGCGAGTATCCGGAGGTCCGCAGCGCCAATACGCTCCTGGCGATGCATCAACTCGAGCAGGTCGGCTCGCTCACGGCTGATGAGCGGAGCATCATGGATGATACGTATCGATTTCTTCGCCAGGTTGAGCATCGCCTTCAGATTCTCTTCGACCGGCAAACGCACGAGATGCCCCGGACGCTGGAAGAGTTGCGGACGCTGGCGATCCGCATGGGCTATGATCCCTTCGTCAACTCGGCGGAACAGGCCGGCCCCGCCCAGCACTTTCTGGCGGACTACCGGAGCAAGACGGAAGTGAATCGGAGGATCCTCAACCACATCTTGCACGATGCTTTTCAGGACGATGATGGCGCGGGGGCGGACCCGGTGGTTGACCTGGTGCTCGACCCCCATCCCACCGAGGAACAGATCGGCGAAGTGCTGGGCCGCCATCCGTTTCGTGACCGGACCACGGCTTACCACAACCTGATGGCCCTGGCGCGCGAGGATTTCCCGTTTCTCTCGCACGCGCGCTGTCGCCACTTCCTGGCGGCGATCGCTCCCAGGCTGCTTCAGGCGGTGGGACGAACGGCCGACCCGGACATGACCCTGACCAATCTGGAGAAAGTCTCGGCTTCGCTGGGGGCGAAGGCAATCCTCTGGGAGCTGTTCAATTTCAATCCGCCCAGCCTGCGGCTGTACGTCGACCTCTGCGCGACCAGCCAGTTTCTTTCGCAGATCTTGATCAGCAATCCGGGGATGATCGACGACCTGATGGACTCTCTGGTGGTGGATCGCCCCTTGCCCGGCGCGGCGATCAAGGCCGATCTGGCCGAGCTGACCAGGGGGGCCGAGGACCTGGCGCCGATCCTCTCGAGTTTTCGCAACAAGGAGTGGGTCCGGATCGGCACCCGCGACATCCTGGGCCGGGAGCCGATTCGCCAGGTGACTCGTGAGCTGGCCGACGTTGCCGAGGCGATCGTCACCCAGGTGGCCCGCGACCAGTGGAATCGGCGAGCGGAAAAGTACGGGACGCCCGTCTGTCCCGGCGACGGCCGGCGAAACCGCTGGGCCATCCTGGCACTGGGCAAGCTCGGCGGCCGCGAACTCAATTATCATAGCGACCTGAACCTGGTCTTCCTCCACGAGGCGGACGGCAAGACCCGGGGCGGGGCCCGGAGCATCTCCAACGAGCAATTCGTCACCGAGGTCGCCCAGCGCGTGGTCAGGGCCCTGGCGGATAACACGGCAACCGGCCCGCTTTATCACGTCGACACCCGGCTGCGTCCCCACGGAGCGTCCGGGGCGCTGGTCGTCACGCTCGAGCGGTTCCATCAGTACTTCGCCGAATCCGCCCAGACCTGGGAGCGGCTCGCCTTGACCCGCGCCCGCGTGATCTTCGCCACGGGAGGCTTCGGCCGCGACGTGACCGACGCGATCCGATCCATCCTGTCACGAGCCGAAAACCACGCCCGCCTGGCCTCGGACGTTCTCGCGATGCGGCGCAAGCTGGAAGACGGTCGCGACCGCAAGGATCTGAAACGCGGGATCGGCGGGCTTGCCGACCTGGAATTCCTCACCCAGTACCTGATCCTGGCGCACGCGCCCTTCCAGCCCGATCTCATCCGCCCCAACCTCTGGGAGGCGCTCGACGCGATCCATCACGACCAAATCATTTCCAGTGATGTTCATAGACTGCTAATTGAAGCCTATGACTTCCTCCGCGCCATCGAGGGCCGGCTGCGCTTGATTCACAACCGGGCAACCGCGGAGCTGCCGGAGAACCCGGCCGATTTGGTCGGACTGGCGCGCCAGCTCAACTACCAGGCGGTCGAGCCCGAGGAAGCGGTGCGCGCCTTCCGCTCGGACGCCGCGCGGCACGCCGCGAACGCCCGGGCCATCTTCGAGGACATCGTTGGTTCCAACGCGGCGTGGAGGTGACGTTGCCACAGGCAAGGTCGCCGCGCCTCAAGCCGGATGCCACTGTCCGTCCAGCCCCAAGATCTCGTACGGCCGGAAATTCGCCTTGTACGCCAGCGAGGGGCAGTCGGCCACCCAGTAGCCAAGGTACAGGTGGGGCACGCCTCGACGACGAGCCTCGTCGATCAGACAGAGGACGTTCCATGTGCCCAGACTTCGATGGTGGTATTCCGGGGCTCGCACGAAGTAAATCGCCGAGAGCCCGACCGGCAGCGCATCGACCACTCCCAGGCCGACGAGTTTTCCACCCAGGTGGAAGCACCATTCCTCGGTGGGAAACGGGTTGGACACGAACGACTCGTAGTAGGAAATGGGATCTTCGTAGCGCTCGCTCCATCCCCGAGCACGAGCCCGGTCGTCGTGGAAGCGACGATAGAGATTGAGCCGGGCAGAGGAAACACGAGGTTTGCCAATCTGCAGCGAGACGTCCCCCTCGTTGACCTTCCGCACCCGCCTCTGATTCCGATTGGGCTGAAATCGGTCCACAACCACGCGCAGCGATCGGCACGCGGAGCAGTGCTCGCAACGGGGGCGGAAAAGCATGTGGCCGAATCTTCTCCAGCCCTCCATCATCCGGGCTGAATACTCCTCGAGAGACAGCTCCGCGACGTACTCGTATTCCAGCCGCGAAATCTGGTCCGGCAGATAACTACACTGGGCAGTGGGTGCGAGAAAACGATACGACGTACGCACGGCGTGGGCCCCGGAAGGCTCGATGAACCAGCCGCCAAAGAAGTCCATCATACATTAACTCGCTCTTGATGGCTCTTTTCGTTTGGAAATGCCCTGGGCCAGAGCGTTGAATCGCGGCCTGAGTGCGGGTTCCACCCCATGCAGCAGCCCGCCAGCCGCGCTTGCGCCGGAGCTTGCCACCGACACAACCCCGGGCCGAGCGAGGCTGGGCAGCTTCCATGATTGGAGTGGACGCTCCACGTAACGATAGATGAGCAAGGACAGGACGTTGACCAGAGGAAAACCGATGAGAAAGACGAAGACGTCCATCCGCGTCTTGCCAGGGAAGAACCAGGTCACCATGATCCCCACGCTCCAGTGGCACAGGTACATGGGATAGCTGAGGTTCCCCGCGAACCGGTCCAGAGATCCCATCCAACCCGGCAATTGCTTGGGGTCGAGCCGCATGAGCGTCACCAGCGCGAACGCGGAGAACAGCAGCGACGAATATAGGCCAAGGATCCATGGCCCTCCCGGGATGTTCTGGGACAACCAGACGTGCAACCACCAGAGAGCTGCCGCGGCCACCGCCGCCCAAGGCGTCTTGATCACCTGCAAGCGGTCTCGAATGTGATAGATGAGACATCCCAGCGAGAAAGCCAGCGAGCACGCGGGTATGTACACATAACGCTCTGGAAACGGAGTGTGGGCGGCCAGCAGCCAGACCGTATAGCCGACGCTGCCCAGGAACCAGGCCCAGGCGATGCGCCGGCTCCGGCCCAGCCCCAGCGCGATCGCCACGTAAAACCAGAGCTCCACCCGCAGCGCCTGGGAGCCATGCAGTAGCTCGTGACCGTCGTATGCCGGCATCAAGAGCAGTGAATAACGCCAGCCCTGGAGGGTCTGGGGCATCCGCAAGTTGGGCAAGAACCGCGACGCCGTGTCCGGAATGAGGCAGAAGATCACGAACATCACCGCGCAGACCGCGTAATACGCGGGATAGATCCGCAGCGCCCGGTTCACCGCGAAGTTGGTCAAACCGCGTCGGGTGAAGCCGTATTTCTCATTGAGGATCAGGGTCATGAGGTAGCCGCTCAAGCAGTAGAAGCCCCAGACCGCGTACGCGGCCGGTCCGCCGATCATCCCTGCCCAGAGATGGCTGATCGCCACGCAGAACGCCAGACCATAGCGGTAGATTCCAAACATGGCCGGGACCTTCCCAGGAATTCGTTCGTGGGCCCACAATCGGCAAGACGGCACAGATCGATACAGATAGGGTCGGTTTTCGATGGTTGGAGCTGGCTGGAGAAAAACCCAGCTACTTGACCGCGACAAACTGGACAATGTCGCCCTCGATCGCCATGTAACCCAGCTCTCGCGACCAGATCGAATACGCGACTGCCTGCCTGAAACCAGCTTGCTTCAGGAAGTCGAGGATATCCCAACCAAAATGATGAAAGCACAAGCATCCATTTTGGTCTAGCGGATCGCCGTGGTACTCGGGGGGATGAAGGTGCTCAATACTCCCGTCGTCCCTGACGCGAGCGCGAAGCAAGTGGTTTGGTCCACGATGGAACGGTGCGCAGAGGAGCATCTTCCCCCCGACGGCGAGCACGCGGGCGCACTCGGCAAGGGCTCGGCGGAAGTCTGGTATGTGCTCCAGTACCTCGAGCGAGACGAGTGCATCGAAGCTCTCGTCGGCGAAGCTCAGCTCGGTCAAGTCTTCATGACGGATACCCGCGTGGTTCTTCTGGCCGCTGGGCGTCCCGTCCCGCAGGTACTCGCTGCCCAACGTGTGTGGATACCGTCTTTTGACCCACTGGTACAAGGTGGTGACTTGCTCCGTGAGATAGATTCGAGCGTCACGGCGAGGGCGAATGGCCCATTTCATGAGGTGAATCGTCGCTCGCATCCGGCTATTCAGTCCGCATTTCGAGCAGATGAGGCATTCCCGCCAGTTCGGCATGTCGCCGGGCTTGATTCCCAGAGCGTCGGCATCGGTGACAAAGTCGGACATCCGCCGACAACAGACACAATACCCTCGATTCACGATCGGGCGGGGAGCAGCAGACATTTGCTTTACGGTTTGAAAACGTTTCGCATACTCCGCCTCGCTGTTCCCGCGATAGGTGACGTAATCCTGGTAGCTTGCCAAGGATGTCATATTCAGTTCGGGCACATTGCGCCTGGAGGACGCAAGGACCGTGGAGACCGGGTTCAGCAGATGCCCCAACAACCTTTGAATGCGGCTCATGTCTCGCGGCTTGCTTGCGACCTCCACCATCATTCAACTCCTCGGATATGGTCCAATCGGTTCCGATCAGAAACGACCAGCCGTCAGTCTTCGCTTTCGCCTGGTCACTGGCCTGCCGCGGCTTCCCTCGTTGCTTTCACAGTTGGGGAAGAGCCCGACCCACGAGAGAAGACCGTCGATCCGGCGCGATGTCGCTTCCACCGAGAAATACTCCCGCACGTTGGCGCGACCACCCTCCGAGAGACGCCGCCAAAGCTCCGGCGAGGTCCAGACGCGGACGATCGCCGCGGCGAAGGCTTCGGGATCATCGGCGATCATGGCGTTCTCTTCGTGCGCCAGATGCATCCCCTCGGCGGCGATCGAACTGACCACCGTCGGCACGCCGAGCGCCATGCTCTGATTCACCTTGCCCTTGACCCCCGCTCCGAAACGAAGGGGAGCGACCGAGAGGCGAGCGCCACGAAAATAGGGAGCGACATCGGGAACGAAGCCCAGGATCTCGATGTTCCTGCCGGCCAGCGCGAGGATCTCGGGCGTGGGACCAGAGCCGATCACCTGAAACACGGCCTCCGGGATCCGCGCCAGGACCGTGGGGAGAATCTCCCTGGCGAAATGGAGGACCGCATCAACATTGGGCGGATGCTCGAAGCTGCCGATGAAGACGATGTTCCGGCGCTCGGCCCAGTCGGGGATCTCGGCCTCGCCAAGCCGGTAGACGGTCGGAAAAACCCGGACGTCATGCCAGGGGCATTCCCTCTCGAGCATCTCCAGTTCGGCCGGGCTTGCCACCAGAGTCAGATCGGCGCTGCGCACCAGGCGCAGCTCCTGCTGCTTGCGTCTGGCCGCCGCGGCACGGAGCGAAGGATCTTGCTTGAGCTCCGCCTCGCGCGTCTCCCTGAGGAAATGAAGGTCCACCGTGTCGAACACGACCTTCGCCTGGGGGGCGAATCTCCTCACCGTCGTCATGTGTCGAGCGGCAATCTCCGCGCGCGAAAGGATCACCAAATCATATTCGTGGCCGTTCTGCTTCAAGAACGCCGCGACCGACTGGCAATACGGGTGATGGAGAACCTCGACGCCGATTCTCTGGAGCTGCCGGTGATAGGGAGCGCCGGTCAGCAAGTTGTCGGGAAGAAACGAGACGTGATGCCCTCTCTGGCTGATGCCGCGAATCAGCTCGAGCATCCGCATCGAGCCGGCATCACGGTCGGGAGTGAGCATCCGATGATCGATGACGAGCACCCTGCCGCGCGGTTCCGTCTCTTCCCCGTGAGGGTGGACAATCCGCGAGGGTGCCTGATAGGGCGTAGGATGAGCTGACAGCCGATGACGCCACCGCTCTTGGAACTTGGCTTGGTTGACCGGCTGATGGGCCTTCGCGCCCGACCTGACGCTCCGTCCCGAAGTCAAGCCCTCGTGATGCACGATCGTGGCCAGCGGCTGATAGACAACCTTGTAGCCCGCCCGGCGAATCTTGAAGGCGAGGTCGGCGTCTTCGTAGTAAGCCGGCGCGTAGTGCTCGTCAAAGCCGCCGCATTGCTCAAAGAGGAAACGCGGCACCATGACGCAAGCGCCGGAGCAGTAATCCACTTCGCGCGCGAAATTGTACTGGGGATGGTTGGGGTCTTCATGCTTGCCGTAGTTCCAGCCGCTGGCGTCGCGCCAGATCAAAGCCCCCGCCTCCTGGAGCCGGCCGTCCGGATAGACGAGCTTGGCGCCGACGAGTCCGGTTCCGGGGAAATCCTCAAACGTCGTGGCCAGCGCCTCCAGCCAGCCGGACGTGACCAGCGTGTCATTGTTCAGAAAGACGAGATGCTCGCCTCGCGCCGCCTTCGCTCCCCGGTTGCACGAGCCAATGAACCCGAGGTTTTCCTCGTTGCGGATCGTGATCAGGCCATTCACGCGCCCGAGCACGTCCGGCGTCTCATCGGTCGAGGCGTCATCGACCACGATGACCTCGTAGGCAGGTCCGGTCGTCAGACGCTCAATGGACTCGAGGCACATGAGAGTGTCGCGGCAATGATTGAACACAGGAATGATGATTGACACTTCAGCGCGATCGGCGACCGGGAACCCTCTGGGGCTCCTGTGTGCTGGATTCCGTCGACGGACGGTTCCTGTGAGCCGCTTGCCAAGCAAACAGTAGGGGTGAGACACCAAGGCCAGAGCGCTGCCCGCACGGTCGAGGGCCATCCTCGTTTTCTGAGCGACCCACGCACGATGGCGGAGCTTGGGAAGAGCCCTCAGCCCCCGGAACGCCACGTGGAGCAGCCGTCGCTGTCCGCTACCAGGAGGGGCGATCAGGTTGCAGCCGCGAGCAAACGACCTGTCCAGCTTCCAGAGGGGAGAGTCGGTGATCTCCTCGAGCCTTCGCTCGAGTTCCTGAACCCTCTCGAGCGTCGCGTCCAGCTCGTCGCGGGTTTCCTCGAGGGACGACTCGAGCCAGTCGATCCACTCCTCATTGTTCTCGATCTGATCGAACCGTGCGTCTTCCATGCTCACAAGCCAGCTCCTTGAGCTCTGGCCGCCGGCCCGCCCACCAGCATCCGTGCGAGTGTTACCCGGGAGCAAACCACAACCGGCCCTCCGGTGCATTTCGAAGGAGGTGGCGTGAATCTATCTTCGACCGGCAATCGTGTCAACGACGGCTCTGGCGATCAGTGAGACGTCGGGCACGGAGAACTGGCCGCGCTACCGTGTACCAGGGGATGTTCTAGAGCCGCGCGGCCTCGGCAGGATCGCGCCCGGGGGTGGATAGCCCGGCCCATGAGAGCAATTCATCGATGCGTTGGGCATTGGCGTTCACTGAGAAATACTTCTCGACGTTCTCGCGTCCGTGAGTCGACAGCCGTTCCCAAAGATCGGGCGAGGTCCAGACCCGTACCACCGCCTCGGCGAAGCTTGCCGGATTATCCGCGATCAACGCATTCTCTTCGTGGACCAGGTACATCCCTTCGGCGGCGATCGAGCTGACAACGGTTGGCACGCCGAACGCCATGCTCTGGTTCACCTTGCCCTTGACCCCCGCTCCAAATCGTAGCGGAGCGACCGCGAGCCGGGCCCTGTCGAAATAAGGCGTGACGTCGGGCACGAAGCCCAGGACCTCGATGTTCCCGCCGGCCAGCGCGCGGATCTCCGGCGTGGGCTCGGGCCCGATGACCTGAAACCTCGCATCCGGAATCCGCGCCAGGACCCGGGGAAAGATCTCGCTGGCAAAGTAACGCACGGCGTCCGCGTTGGGCGGATGCTCGAAACCGCCGATGAAGACGATGTTCTTCCGGTCAGCCAGTCCCGGGCGATCTGCCGGCGGGACGGGATAGATGGTCGGAATGATCCGGACGTCGGCCCCCGGGCATTGCTTCAGGAGGATCTCCCGCTCGAGGCAACTGACGACGAGGGTGAGATCGGCAAGCCTCACCAGGCTCAATTCCTGCTCTTTGCGCCTGGCCACCGCACGGTAAAGCGATGGATCTTGCTTGAGCCTTGCCTCGCGATCCTCTCGGAGAAAGTGCAGATCGACGGTATCGAAGACCACCTTGGCCTGCGGAGCGAGCCGTTTGACAGAGGCCAGGTGACGAGCGGCGATCTCGGCGCGAGAAACGATCACCATGTCCAGTTCGCGACCGTGTCGCTTGAGCCAGCCCGCGACGGAGCGGTAATAGGGATGATGAATCACCTCCACGCCGATCCCCTGAAGCTGCTGCTGGTAGGGAGGCAAGGCAAGAAGATCGGCGGGGAGAAAGATGACGTGATGCTCCCCGCGCCTGACGGCGTTCATGATCTCCAGCATGCGCACGGACCCGGCGTCGCGGTTGGGAGTGGGCATGTGATGATCAATGATCAGCACTTGCCCGCGTCGTCCCGTGTTCACTCCGTGCGGGTGAACGATCCGGACGTGAGCTTGCTGGGGCATGGGATGCGAGGCCAGACGATCGTCCCAGCGGTGTCGAAATTTCGATTGATTGAAAGTTTGATGTGATTTTGCTCCGGAATTCGTGCTTCGTCCCGAGGTCAAGCCCTCGTGATGCACGATCGTGGCCAGTGGCTGGTAGACAACTTTGTAGCCCGCCTGGCGAATCTTGAAGGCGAGGTCCGCGTCCTCGTAGTAAGCCGGCGCAAAGTGGCTGTCAAACCCGCCGCAGTCCTCAAACAGAACCCGGGGCACCATGACACAGGCTCCGGAGCAGTAATCAACCTCGCGCGCGAAGTTGTACCGGGGATGGTCGGGGTTGTCATATTTGCCGTAATTCCAGCCGCTGGCATCGCGCCAGATCATCCCGCCAGCCTCCTGCAACCGCCCGTCAGGATAGACGAGCTTCGCTCCCGCAAGGCCTGTCCCAGGAATTTCCCGGAACGTCCTCGCGAGCGCTTCGAGCCAGCCGGGAGTGACAACTGTGTCATTGTTCAGAAAGATGAGATAGTCGCCCCGAGCGGCAGCGGCGCCGCGGTTGCACGACCCGATGAACCCGAGGTTCCGATCGTTCCGAATGAGGACCAAGCCGTCCACGCGCCTGAGCTGTGTCGGAGTTTCATCGGTCGAGCAGTCATCGACGACGATCACCTCGTAGGCCGGCCCGTTGGTCAACCTCTCGATCGACTCGAGGCAGGCGAGAGTGTCCGCACAATGATTATAGGCTGGAATGATGATCGAGACCTCTACGCGATCGCGAACTGGAAAGCTCGCGGGACGAATGGCTATCGCATTGTCGCGCCGGAGCCGATCACCGAGCCGCATGCTCCAGACTCGACAGGGGCGCAAGAGCAGCCCGAGCGACCCTCGCGCGCGGTTCCAGGCGACTCCCATTCTGTGCTCGACCCAGTCTCGATCGCGCAGCTTGGGAACCGCCCGCAAACACCGATGGCCCAGATGCAGGAGCCGTCTCCGTTGTGAACCCGGCAGCGCGATCAGCTCATCCGCGCAGGCGAGTCGTCGCTGAAGCCTCCGGAATAAAGACCTGTGGTTCTCCTCATGCGGCGATTTCAGCTCGGGACGATGGGGGGGCGTATCCTCGATCTCGGCCCGGGACTGGAAGAGAGATGGTTCGTGCTGGCCAATACACTCTTCGCTCTTCTTGACATGAGTGAAGAGCCTGTCGTCCGTGCCCACAAGTGTACTCCTACCTGGGCTGTACTCGGCCCCCCCCCTGTGAGCGGGTAGTCGTTTCGAGCGGTGAGGCCTCGAGCCCGCGAGGCGATTCCGGAACACCAGCGCATCGGGCGGTCATCTCTACTATCGATTACCAAACCCGTCAATCCCAGCCGGAGAAAGGCTCTTGCTATTCTGAGCACATCTCCAGGACTGAGCCCCGTCGGGAGATCACCGAGGCGCGTCGGGAACCGGAGAAGCCGTGAGTCTGGTGCGCGCGCACGGTCTTCTCATCAAGTTGTTTGATAGGAGAACTGAGGCCCGCCCACTTCATCAGCTCTCCGACTCGCTGAGATGCTGCCTCGACGGAGAAGTGCGTACGGACGCTCTTGCGGCCGTTTCGAGAGAGCCGTTCCCAGAGGTCCCGCGTGTTGTACGCTCGAACCACGGCGTCCGCGAAGGCTCTCGGGTCATCGGCAATCATGGCGTTTTGTTCATGAACGAGATACATACCCTCCGCGGCGATCGAGGTGACGATCGCGGGGACTCCGAATGCCATGCTCTGATTGATCTTCCCTTTGACTCCCGCTCCAAACCGTAGCGGAGCGACAGACACCCGGGCGCGATCGAAGATCGGTTTCACTTCAGGCACGAACCCCAGGATCTTCACGGCAGGGGAAGCAAGTTGCTCGATCTCCCAGGGAGGATTCGGGCCAATCACCTGGAAAACGACATCGCGCAACTGGTTTTGGATCAGGGGGAAGATCTCCCGGACGAAGAAGAGAACGGCGTCGGGATTGGGAGGATGCTCGAAACTACCGATAAAGACGATATTCCTGCGGTTTTCGAAGCCAGGCGGTTCGGCGACGTCTACCTGGTGGATGGTCGAGATGATCTGGACATCGAGTCCTGGGCACTCCTCTTCGAGAATCGCCTTCTCGACGTGGCTCACCACCAGAGTGAGATCAGCGCGTCTGGCCAGTCGGATCTCCTGTTGCTTTCGCGGAGCGGTCACGGACTGCACCGCGTGATCCCCGGCGATTCTCGCTTGTCGGTCCTCTCTCACAAAGTGGAGATCGACCGTGTCAAAGACGACCCGTGCTTGTGGTGCAAATCTGCGAACTGATGTCATATGACTCGTGGCGACATCAGCCCGCGAGAGAATGACCAGATCGAGCTCGCGGCCATGCTCTTTCAGGTAGTGAGCGGCCGAGCAATAGAACGGATGGTGAATCACTTCGATACCGATGCGCTGCAAGCTTTGAAGATAGGGCGGCGCCGCGACCATGTCGCTGGGCAGGAACGTCACGTGGTAGCCCATTTGCCGTATCGCGCGCAGGAGGCCCAGCATCCGCAGCGACCCGCTGTCGCGATCAGGCATGATTATACGCGCATCAATTACAAGTACATGTACGCGTGATTTTACATACAAACTCCGAGTATAGGCGTTTCTGTCCGCGTCCTGTGGCGGCGCCGGAGCATGGGCGTCCAGGCGGTCGCTCCAGCGTTGGCGGAATTTCGCCTGGTTGACTCGCTGATACGCCTTGACGCCAGACTCCAGGCTGGTACCGGAAGTGAGTCCCTCGTGGTGAATGATCTTCGCCAGGGGTTGGTAGACGACCTTGCGTCCACGTTGGCGAATCTTGAAGGCGATGTCGGTGTCGTCGTAGTAAGCAGGGGCATAGTGGGAATCGAACCCGCCCAGTTCCTGAAACAGTTCACGGGGCACCATGATGCAGGCCCCCGAACAGTAGTCCACCTCGCGCATGAAGTTGTAGCTGGGGTGATCCGGGTTGTCCAGCTTCCCGTAGTTCCAGCCGCTGGCGTCGTTCCAGATCACGCTGCCCGCTTCCTGCAACCGGCCGTCGGGATAGACCAGCTTGGCTCCCACATAACCGGCGTCAGGGACCTCTTGAAACGTCTCCCGCAGCGCTTCGAGCCAGCCTGGTGTAACGATCGTATCATTGTTGAGAAAGACAAGGAACTCTCCGCGAGCCGCGCTTGCTCCCCGATTACATGAACCGATGAAACCAAGGTTCTGGTCATTCCTGAGCAAGACCAGGCCCCTGACGCGACGTAACATCTCGGGGGTCTCGTCAGTCGACCCGTCGTCGACAACGATGACCTCGTACCTGGAATGAGAGGCAACCAGGGCAATTGACCGAATGCAGGCGAGCGATTCGCGATAGTGATTGAAGACGGGAATGACGATGGAGACGTCGACATGGTCGTGGGTCACGAATCGGGGTAGGTTGTGGAAGTCCAGTGGTTCCAGAAGTCCTCGCCCCAGCAAGTTTCCACTGACGTCCATTCTCCTGGCGAGCATGAGATTGAGTTTCCCCCCCAACCGCTGGGATAGCTCAACGACCTTCTTGACGACCCAATGCGGATGCCGCAACTTGGACACGACTTTCAGTGCACGATAGCCGAGGCGCAGGAGTCTTCGCCGACGCGTCTCTGGAGGGGCGATCCTCTGGATGGTCCTGGAGATGAAACTGGCTAACCGGTACGCCTTCGCGCTTGTCGCGTCGCGGAGTTGCCCCTCCAGGGCTTTCACCTTCAACTGCAGATCGTCCACCTCGGCAACATAGTCCGCGAGCGATTGCTCGATCTGGGCGATCCACTTTTCTTTTTCCTCGAGTTGGGCAAGCAGTTCTTCTTCAATCCCCACGGCTTTCTCTCCACCTCGTCATGACGGAAGCAGAACAGTAACGCCTGCGCCGGAATCGAAATCGAAGCAAAACTGAGGAAGACGGCACGGTTTTCCCGGGTACTACCACAGCCCCATACCCGGAACGATTGTCTGCCTGGCAATTCAGAGTCGATTGCGATTTGACTTGCGACTTCTTGGACCGTTCATCGGTTCAAGTGGGTGCCAGCCTTCAGTCGAAAAGAGCGAATACAACGATTCCGCCAGGGAACTCGAGCACTCCAGAGCGATCGATTGTAATCAATCGCCCGCCATCAACCGCTTCCAGCAGTGGTCTCTTGCACAACCTCGGTCTGCCATGTGCTGAGCGATTGCTCAGCGTGAGCCTCGGCAGCACCACGGCCGATGTGCATTCGGTCAGCGACGGCTTTTGAGGGTTGCGACGCGAATCCCGACGACGAGGGTGACTTCTCTCAAGTGAGATGACTCGCATCACGATTTCTTAGAGTGGCACGGCTGCCTTTCCGGAATAGGGAAATCGCCGTACGAGTATTCGATCCCAGGAGTGCTCGAGGCCGAGCCAACTCTGATCGAGAGGAGGCATCAGCCGTCTCCATGGAGGGAAACGACGCGATGGGTGGAGTATGGACAGCCTCGCACGGCCCGCGCAAGGTCAGATTGCTCGCTTTTCACTTGCCTCAGTTCCATCCCATTCCCGAGAACGATCGGTGGTGGGGCAAGGGATTCACGGAATGGACGAACGTCGCCCGGGCCCGTCCCTTCTTCAAAGGCCATGACCAGCCTCGGTTCCCCGCCGATCTGGGCTATTACGATCTGAGATTGCCCGAAGCTCGGAACGCTCAGGCCGTGCTCGCGCGGAATCACGGCATCGAAGGATTCTGCTACTGGCACTACTGGTTCCACGGCAAGCGTCTGCTCGAGCGGCCAGTCGCTGAGATCCTGGCGACCGGTGAGCCCGACTTTCCCTTCTGCCTGGCATGGGCCAACGAGTCATGGACGAGAACGTGGCTGGGCGATGAGCACGGCCGCGAAATACTCGCCGAGCAGTCTTATTCCATCGAAGATGACCGGGCGCACGCGCGCTGGCTCGCGAGAGCATTTGCTGATCCGCGTTACATCCGAATTCATAACCGGCCGCTCTTGCTCGTTTACAAGCCCAAGGCGCTTCCTGACGCGCGCCGCACAACAGACATCTTTCGCCGTGAATGTGAGCGAATGGGTCTTCTTGAGCCGTACCTGGTTGGCATCGACGCGCATTGCTATGGAACCGACCTGCGCGAATTGGGCTTTGATATGACCGAGCATCACGAACCCCAGCTCGGCGTCCTAGCCCCTGACGTCTTTGACGACGGGCCCAAGATTTCCAAGCTCTCCCGTAATCTCCAGCACGGAATACTGAGCACGACATTCAAGATCTACTCCTACGCTCAGGCGACCCATTTGATGGCGCGGGTTAGGCCCAGGTTTCCTCATTTCCCTTGCTGCTTCGCCGGCTGGGACAACACCCCGCGCCGTGGTCGCCAGGCGATCGTCATGATTGATTCGAGTCCCGAACTCTTCCGCCGCGAGCTGGCGATGATGGCAACCGGCGTCATGCACAAGCACCACGAGGAGCGAGTCGTTTTCATCAATGCCTGGAACGAGTGGGCCGAGGGGATGTATTTAGAGCCGGATGCGAAATCAGGCCATGGGTACCTACAAGCAGTTGCCTCGGTGCACGGCATGATCGACAGCAGCCGTGTCGATCCACGATCAAGCGGGTTGCCGCCGAGTCACTGCAGCTCCCAGGAGGCCCCGGCGCTCGCTCGTGATCTTTAGAGCCGGCTGAGCGAGTTCCAACTGCCTTCGACCTGGCCCTTCCCGGGGAACTTGGGCTCCGTTGGCGATTCTCGAAGTGGATCTCTCGATCTGGTAAAGCAAAAGGACTTTACGCCGTGGAATTTGAACCACGAACTGCCTTGGAAGAGCGAGAAGGTGTTGAATCACCCAGAACTCAAGATTCCGACTGCCATTGCAAAACGGAGGACAGGCAGGACCGATCCAACGAGGCAAGTCGTTTCTTACGCGGCTTGCCGGGAGGACGGTTTTCCTGCCTGGTTGCATACGTCTGCTTCGCTCTTGTGACGGGCATTCCGGTCATCCGTCGACTCCTTCACCCCACGATTCTCACGGATGACGTGCTCCGCCTGGAAAACCTCATCGAATATCCCCTGCGTGAATTGCTCTTCAGATCGTTTAACGAACACATCGCCTTCCTATTCGAGGTCGTCTCCTGGGTTACTTGGCAGGCCATCGGCCACGACCTGAGACTCGCTCCCCTCGGCTTTTCAATCGCGGCGATCCTCCCTTGGATCTTGGTCCTGATGCTGTTCGGCTATTGGCTCTTTCGCGAAACGGGTTCGACAACCGCCGCCCTCGTGGCCGTCGCGATCGTGGCCCAGTCTCCTCTCGTCATGGACACGGTCTGGTGGTACTCGGCCAGTAGCTTCTCCTGGGCGATCATCGGGATTCTCGTGGCTCTGTTGGGCGTTGTTGAGATCACATTGGGACGAACGAGATCGATCTTTTTAGTCTTCCTCGGGACACTGCTAGGGCCCGCTGGGACATCGCTGGGACATCTGGCAATGCCCCTGGCAATTACGAGGGGACTCGTGCACCGGCAACTCTCGTGCTTCACAAAGGCCAAGGTTACTGTTGCCGCTCTCGGTGGTTGGACGGCGTATCTCTTGATTTGCCACGTGGGAGGCGCCGATTCGACGATGGCCCGACTCGCCGGAAGAGGATCCATCGACCCCTGGGCCGGTATTGTCTACGCTCTCTCGGTTCCAGGCAGGGTTCTCTTGCCATCATTGACTGGTATGCCGGCAACCTGGTGCGTCAATATGCTGCCGCCATCGCTGAGTTGGTCGATCGCAATTCTCCTGCTGGTCGGTCTGACGAGTTTAGCAGCCTGGCCACTCGCTCCCTGGCGCCGTCGCACGATAATCCTCGGCGCGGCAATTATGTATATGGGTTACGCCCTGGTCTACTCCGCCCGAGCCTGCCTG
>JBMFUH010000014.1:0-20174 GCA_049966735.1 Isosphaeraceae bacterium | reverse complement strand
ATCGGCCGCGGATGAACACGGATCAACACGGATGGGGTCAGGGAACGAGAGCGAGGGTGGTCGCAGGGACAGCCCGCGCGGTTCCCCAATTCCCTTTCTGATCCGTGTTTGAGCACCGTCGCCGTGATAGAATGCTCGGCGGTTTGCAAACTCCCTCATCCACCTGGCGTGGTTGTACTGCAAAGGAGATCCTAGGATGCGCTCTTGGACGTGCTTCTGGACGTTGGCATCCCTGCTCGTCGGTTTCGGCACCGGTCGCGCGCAGAACGCGACTCCCCGCTTCGATGGTCTGGAGATGAGCCTCGGCAATCTCTCGAGGCTCTCCGACGCGAAGTCGCGCTCGATCAGCCCGGAAAATTTCCATGGCGAGAAGGGCAAGGGCGGGATGGCGACCGAGGGGACCGGCCAGAACGCCGCGCGGGAGCTGGGCCGGACCTGGAAGGTCTCGCCATCGGTCCGGATCAAGGCCGGCAGCACGTACACGGTCGCCGACATCGACGGGCCGGGTGCCATCCAGCAAATCTGGATGACCCCAGCGCCACTCGACAAGACCCGGCATTTCATCCTGCGGTTCTACTGGGACGGCGAAACGGAACCTTCGGTCGAGGTGCCGATGGGCGACTTCTTCGCCTGCGGCTGGGGCAAGTATTGCCAGATCAACTCGCTGCCGGTCTGCGTCAACCCAGGCAGCGCCTTCAACTGCTACTGGTCGATGCCCTTTCGCGAGCATGCGAAAATCACTCTTGAAAACATCGATCCCAAGGATATGGTTCTCTATTATCAGGTGAACTACACCTTGACCGACGTGCCGGCCGACGCGGCCTATTTTCACGCCCAGTTTCGCCGGGCGCACAAGCTGGCCCCCAAGACCATGTACACCATTCTCGACGGCGTGCGGGGCAAGGGGCACTACGTGGGTACGTATCTGGCCTGGGAGGTGCACAGTCCCGGCTGGTGGGGCGAGGGGGAGATCAAGTTCTTCATGGACGGCGACCGCGAGTTCCCGACCATCTGCGGCACGGGCACGGAAGATTATTTCTGCGGATCGTATGATTTCGAGAATCAGGAAACCCACCGTTACGAGACGTTCAGCACGCCGTACACCGGGCTGGCCCAGGTCTTGCCGCCGGATGTCATCTATCGTCCCGGCCAGCGCTTCGGGCTCTATCGCTGGCACATCGCCGATCCCATTCGCTTCGAGAAAGACCTGAAAGTCGCCATCCAGGCGCTGGGCTGGCAGTCGGGGGGACGTTACCTGCCGCTGGAGGACGACATCGCCTCGGTGGCATTCTGGTATCAGCGAGAGCCGCATGCCAAGTTCCCGCCGCTGCCCGATCCGGCCGGCTTGACCGTCAAACCCCTGAAGATCGCGACGACGGACCCGGCGGAGAAGAAGTGAACCGCGTCGACTCGGACCCATCTCAGGGACTGCCGGTTCTTGGGGGCCTTCCCATCGGGCCGGGATGGCGAGGCTCCATCAGATCTTTACAAAGAAGCAGACGATCCCAGAGAATGTGGAATTCCAACCCAGGCAACGCGACTCCGCCAGCGCATGACCGAGGCCGGCCGCGAGTTCGACTTTTGACGGTCGCGCCCTGATTCCTAACCCGATGGACCTGCAATGTCACAGCCACAACCGGCAACCGCTCCGAAACCCAAGTTCGACAACAAGGGCCAGTACAGTCGCACCTCGATTTTGAGGTACGAGAAGATCTTCGGCGACCACTACATTAGCACGGGAGGGGCCGAGACCACCGACAACCTTTGCCGGCGGCTGGGCGGCTCGCTCAAGAAGGGCGTCCGGGTGCTCGATGTCGGCAGCGGCATCGGCGGCGCCGCGTTTCATCTGGCAACGGTCTTCGGGGCCGACGTCACGGGCATCGACCTCGCCGAGGAGATGGTCGCCATCGGACTCGACCGCGCGGAGCAACTCGGCCTGGCCGACAAGGTCAATTTTCTCCTGGGCGATGTGCTGGAAACCGAGTTCCCCAACCGGTTCGACATCATCTGGAGCCGCGACGCCCTGATGCACATCCCGGACAAGCCACGGCTTTTCTCCAGGCTCTATTCGCTGATGGCCGACGGCGGGCGGGTCGTGATCACCGATTACGCCCGGGGCAAGACGCCCGCTTCGCCTGCCTTTGAAGATTACATCGAGAAGACGGGCTACCACGTCGTCGAGCCCGAGCAATACGGGCAGCTTCTGCGGGATGCCGGATTCGTCGACGTGGTGGTGGACGACGCGACCGGGACGTTCGTGGACATCCTCCGGCGCGAGTCGAAGCGCCTGGTCGACCACCGCGCCGACTTTCTGACGAGCTTCTCCGAAGCGGATCTGAATTACCTGGTGGACCGCTGGGCCATGAAAGACCGGTTCTGTCAGGCCGGTGACATGAAATGGGGAATCTACCTGGGCACGCGGCGGGGCTGATCGGCGGCGGTACCGGCGAGAAGGGCGCGAGCGGTCGAGAGGACAGAGTGGTGTCGCTCACGAAGACCGAGGACATCCAGGACCTGGCCCGGTTCGGCTACCGGCAAGAGCTGGACCGGTCGCTGGGCAGCTTCTCGTCGTTCGCGGCCGGTTTCTCGTACATCTCCATCCTCACCGGCGTTTTCCAGATGTTTTACCTGGGTCATGCCGCGGCGGGCCCGGCGTTCTTCTGGACCTGGCCGGTGGTGTTCCTGGGACAGTTCACGGTCGCGCTCGGCTTTGCCGAACTCGCCGCGCATTACCCGCTGTCGGGGGGCGTCTACCAGTGGTCGCGGCGGATCGGCTCGCCCACGCTGGGCTGGATGACCGGCTGGGTCTACCTGGCGAGCTCACTCGTCTCGCTGGCCGCCGTGGCACTCGCGCTTCAGGCCACCTTGCCCCAGATTTCCCCTGTTTTCCAGGTGATCGGCGACGGAACGAGCCCGGCGGACCGGGCACGGAACGCCGTGCTCTTGGGCTGCGTGCTGATCGGGCTGACCACGGCCATCAACGCGCGGGGCGTCCGGCTGATGGCCCGGATCAATAATGTGGGCGTCTTCACCGAGCTGGTCGGCGTCGTGCTTTTAATTGTCCTCTTGCTGGTCCGGGCCCGACGCGGCCCAGGAATCGTGTTCTCGCTGCACGGCGGCGGCTCCGCCAGCGGCCTGGGCTGGCTGGCTCCGCTCCTGGCCGCGGCGGTGATGCCTTCTTACGTCATGTATGGATTTGACACGGCGGGCACGCTGGCCGAGGAAACCAAGGACCCGCGCCGGCGGGCGCCCTGGGCGATTCTCCGGGCTCTCGGGGCGGCCGGTCTGGCGGGAGGGCTCTTGATCATCGCCGCCCTGATGGCCGCCGCCGATCCAGCCGGTCCGGAACTGGGACGGCTCAACGGCGGCTTGCCGGCCATCGTCAAGGCATCGCTCGGGAGGGAGCTGGGCGGCATCTTCCTGGTCACCGTCATCTTCGCGATCTCGGTCTGCGCCCTGGCGGTGCACGCCGGGACCGTCCGATTGATCTTCTCGATGGCCCGCGACAACAGCCTGCCCTTCGCGCGAGGGCTGGCGAGGATCACGGCGGAGACGAGCACGCCGATCGTCCCCGCCGTGCTCACCGGGGCCGCGGCGGCCTTGATCCTCTTGCTCAACGTGAACCTGCCGCGAATCATCGAGACGCTCTGCTCCGTGGCCATCGTCTGGGCCAATCTGGCGTATCTGATGGTCAGCCTGCCGCTCCTTTTGACGCGGTTGCGCGGATCGCCGGGGAACGTCTCCACGGACATGCCCCCTGCCGATCGATCGAGGGAGGGACGCCGGTTCGCGCTGGGCTCGTGGGGGCTGGGCGTGAATCTCGTCGCCGTCTGCTGGGGAGTGTTCGTGATCGTCAACATGAGCTGGCCACGAGCCGAGATTTATGGTACCGACCCGTGGGGGAAATACGCGGCGGTGCTCGCCACCTCGGTCTTGCTCGGACTGGGATGGCTCTGCCGCCTGGCCTTGCGGCGGAACGACGGGGGAATTCTGGCCGAGCACGCGGCCGGTCCAGAGGCAGCGGAGACGGCGGCTGTCATCCCGGCCTGGCCGGTTCTGGTGGAGTGAGGTCTTGAATCAAGGGCAGCGGCCCTTGAGATCGGGCCACAAACGGAAAGGGCGTCATGCTCAAGCTGCGAACCAGCGCGAAGAACTCGATGCGGCAACGGCCACCAAGGCCGGCGGCTGAGGTCCGGCCTATCACCGGTTTCCAGCGATTTTTGGGCTGGTGCGTCCATGCGTACACAGCGCTCGGGCTCGTCGCCGCCGCGCTCATCGCGGTGCTCATCGTTCAAGGGGGCCCCGCGGCGTTTCGCTGGTGTTTCATTCTGATGGCCCTGGCCACGATCGTCGACTCGTCCGACGGCGCCCTGGCCCGCAAGGTGCGCATCAAGGAAGTCGTTCCCGGATTCGACGGCCGCCGGCTGGATGATATCATTGATTTTCTCAATTATACATTTTTGCCGATCTTGTTGATATGGCGGGCCGGTCTGATGCCGGCGGGACAGGAAGGCTGGCTGATTCTTCCCCTGGTGGCCAGCGTCTATGGATTTTGCCAGGTCAACGTGAAGACGGACGACGGCTACTTTCTGGGCTTCCCGTCGCTCTGGAACGTGGTGGCCTTTTACCTTTATGTGCTGCCGGTGGGGTCCTGGATCTGCCTGGCGACTGTGGTGGTGCTGGCCCTCTTGACGTTCGTGCCCAGCAAGTACCTTTACCCATCGCAGCCGGGCCGGTTGAACGCGACGATGACGATTCTGGGAGTGTTCTGGATGATTCCCCTGGGCTGGCTGGTCTGGAGTCTTCCCGCGGCTTCCAGTTCCCAGAGCGACCCGGCACGTCAGCGGCTGGCTTTGGTTTCGCTCTCGTATCCCATCTTTTACCTGGCGGCTTCCTGGTTCATCACGCTGAAACACTGGTCGCGGCAGAAGCCGGTGGGGTGAGAATCTGTTCCGGAAGTGGGAGAGCGAGGCTCCTGCCGAGCTGCGCACGCAGAAGCCGGTGGGGTGAGAATCTGTTCCGGAAGTGGGAGAGCGAGGCTCCTGCCGAGCTGCGCACGATGGGAATTCGGGCTCGGCAGGAGCCTCGTCCTCCCGAACATGACCCTTCCGGGACAGACTCTGAGCGGCTCGGGCAACGGCTGCTCGCCGGCATTGGCGAGGCGTGAAGCGGTCAGTCCCCGAGAAGTGCCTCAACTGGATCAATCGCTGGTTTCTCGCCGGCTCTGGCCTGGCGCTGGCCTTCCTCGACGTCGACGAGCCAGAGCAAAACTCCGCCGACGACGAAGAAGCCGATGACGCCCAGGATGGCTCCGCGGCTGGAGCCGGTCAGGAGGTTGATGACGGCGAAGGCGGCCGGGCCGAAGATTCCGGCGAATTTCTCGACGACCCCGAAGAATCCAAAGTACTCGCCCGACTTGTTCCGGGGGATCAGGCTGGCGAAGAGGGAGCGGCTCAAGGCCTGGGTTCCTCCCTGCACCATGCCCACGAGGATCGCCAGGATGAGGAAGTCGGAATCCGTTCGCATGGAATAGCCGACCACGCAGATCAGGGTGTACGCCAGGAGTCCCAGGAGAATCGACCGCTTGGCGCCGATCCAGCCGGCCAGCGACCCGAAGAGGAACGAGCAGGGGATCCCCACGAACTGGACCAGCAGGATGGAGGTGATCATCGTGTTCGGCTTCAGGCCGATCTCAGCTCCATAGACGGTCGCCATGCGGAAGATGGTGCCGATGCCGTCATTATAAATAAGGAAGGCCAGGAGCATGAGGAACCCATTGCGATAGCGGCGGAGCTCGCCTGCCGTGTGGCTCAGCCTGCGGAGCGTGGCGCGGATGGGGCTTTCGCCTTGGAGCTCCCCGGGCTGGTGGATCGCCTTGGGCTCGGAGACGCGGCGGAAAAGGGGGATCGAGAAGACGAACCACCAGATTGCCACCGAGAGAAAAGCCAGCCGGGCCGGGAGCGTCGCCTGCGATTCGCTGAGGTTTTCTCCCGACGGCAGGCCAAACCAGGCCGGCTTCTGGAGCCAGGCGAGATTGAGGGCAAGCAGGACGCCGCCGCCGAGATACCCCAGGGCGTAGCCGGCGGTGGAGACCCGATCGATCTCGTCCTCGCGGGCGATGTGGGGGAGGAGGGCATCGTAGAAGACGAAGCTGCCATTGGCGCCAATGTTCGCCAGGATGAAGAGCGCGGAGGCCAGGAACCAGTCTCCGGTGTGGATGAAGTACATCCCGGCGACCGAGGCCAGTCCGATCGCCAGGAAGACCCCGAGCAAGCGCTTCTTGGCTGCGGTGAAATCGGCGAAGGCGCCCAGGACCGGTGAGAGCACGGCAATGACGACCATGCCGAGAGTCGTCGCGATCGCCAGTCGTTGTGAGGCGATCTCGGGTGTGAGCCCCGCACAGGCGACCTTGGAGTAGTAAATGGGAAAGACGGCGGTGATGATGGTGCAGACCATCGCCGAGTTGGCCCAATCGTACATGGCCCAGGCACGCAGCTCGGGCCGGCTCAGTCCCAGGAGGTCGAGGCTCCGGGAGACTCTCGACAGGGAAGCCTTCGGCTCGATCTCCGCGCTCTTGCGTTCCTGCATCGAGGCGTCCTTGATGGTTGGTAACAAATGGCAATCCATGATTCCGGGCAGAGCGCGACTTCCGCCGAACCGCTTTCCGGAAGGGCGCGGGCGAGTCGCCGCCCGGGGTTGACCGCTTGCTCGGCAGCGGATCGGTGGTCGATTTGTACGCGAAACCGCCCTGGATTGACCAGATCGGTTTGCTCCGTCTCGCGGCCTTGCGTCCGAAACACGCCGCAGGTACAGCGGCGAAACAGATTGCGTTCACAATCGTTCTTTTTATGCTTGCCGGGATGGTCCAGAGGCCGCTAGACTGATCGGGGGTCTCAAGAGTTGTACTAGTGAGTCATTCGAGCGCGAAAGGCGGACGGAGCTCGAGATGGATGCGATCTCGGTTCTGAAAGCGGACGTGGAAGCCGTTCGGCGGGCGTGCTCGGAGCTCCGCAACGGGCTGCGGGCGGGAGAGCCGCTGCGCGTCGAGGACCTGCTGAACACCTATCCCGCGCTGGCGGGTACGGATGAGGCTGTTCTCGAACTCATCCACGTGGAGATTCTGACTCGCAAGGAGCTGGGACAGAAGCCCACGGTGGATGAGTGGCAGGAACGGTTTCCCCGCCTGCTTCCCCGGATGGAACAGATGCTGTCGCTCCGCAGCGTGTTTGGCGCGGAGATGCCGACTCTCACGGACCCCACGACGGTCTCGGCAAATCCTCTGGCCTCGGCGCAGGGTCCTGACGGCCGGTTGCCGCGGATCGGCAACTACCAGATTCTTCAGGAGATCGGCCGGGGAGGGATGGGGGTCGTTTACAAGGCCCGTCAGACCAATCTGAGCCGGATTGTCGCGGTCAAGATGATTCTGGCTGGAGAGCACGCCGGGTTGCGGGAACGGGCGCGGCTGCGGATCGAAGCCGAGGCGGCGGCCCAGCTCGTTCATCCCAACGTCGTGCAGATCTTCGAGATCGGTGAACACGACGGCCTTCCCTTCCTGGCGATGGAATATGTGCCGGGGGGCAATCTGACACGGATGCTGCGGGGAAAGCCCCAGGCCTTTCGCTGGTCGGCGCGGTTGACCGAGACTCTCGCCCGGGCGATCCACGAGGCCCACGAGCGAGGAATCGTCCACCGCGACCTGAATCCCAGCAACATCCTGATCGCGCAGGACGGAACGCCCAAGATCTCCGACTTCGGCCTGGCGAAGTTCTTGATCGACGACCACGGACTCTCGCTCAACGGCGTCATGCTGGGAACTCCGTCCTACATGTCCCCGGAGCAGGTCTCGCCCAACGGACGAGCAGTCGGGCCGCCTTCCGACGTTTATGCCCTGGGGGCCTTGCTTTACGAGATGTTGACCGGCGCCGCCCCGTTCCGGGGATTCACGCCCATGGAGACCCTCTGCCAGGTCGTGGAAGCCGAGCTCGTCCCGCCGTCCCGGCTGCGTCATGGCGTACCCGAAGACCTGGAGACGATCTGCCTGAAATGTCTCGATCGGGATCCCTCGAGACGATACGCCTCGGCGGCCGATCTCGCGGACGACCTGCGCCGCTACAACGAGAGCCAGCCCATTCGAGCTCGCCGCACCTCGACCTTCCACAAGGTCATGCAGTGGAGGCTTCGGCAGCCCCTTGCCGCCAAGCTCCTGGCGATCAGCTTGCTGTTGTTCGTCTTGCTCCTCGGCTTCGCCAGCGCTTATAGCGTGATCCTCACGCAAAAGAACCTGGAGCTGCAGAAACAGTACGAGAGGCAAGAGAAGATCTCCTTCGATCAGCAGCGAGATAAGGAGAGGTTTGAGGGGCAAGCCCGCCGGGCGCGCCGACAGTCGTACGACGTTTGTCTCAACCAGATCAAGCAATGTCTCGATGGAGGGCAAGTGGAGCTTGCTCGGGAATTGTTTCGGGAGCTGGAGGCCGATCGCGACCCCAACGAAACCAGAGGGTTCGAGTGGGGCTACCTTGATGGTCTGCTGCGGTGGACGAGCCACACGCTCGCGGGTCATGAAGAGAGCGTGATGTGCTTGAGCCTGTCACCTCGCGGCGGCACGATGCTCTCGGGCGACCGCAAGGGCAAGATCATCGCCTGGGACCTCGTCCGGCGGACACAGCGGTTTCTCGAGGGGAGACACGAATACCCCGTGGAGAAGGTTGCGATCGATTGCGATCCGGAGGATCGCCCCCGGAGTTTCGCCAGCGTGAGCCAGCGTCCCGATCGCTCCCTCGACCTGACAATCTGGTCGCCCGAGAACAACGCGCCCGTGGCATCGCTCAGGACAGCGCCGTTCCTGGGCGATCTTCGCTCAGGCGAGACCACGCTGCGGTTTGCTCCGGACGGAGAACTCCTGACGCTGTGCGGCGTTTCCGCGCGGGCCCCCGCGGGCGAGATCCTGGCCTGGAAGCGGGAGGCAGGGCGCTGGCGTCCCGATCCGCTCGCGGCAGGCAAAGGCATCACCCGGCAAGCCTTCTCGACGGATGGGACGCTCCTGGCGGAAGGTCGAAGCGATGGCACAATCCGGTTACTGGGGCTGAAGGGCCGTCGACCTGTCGCACTCGAGCAAAAGCCCGGCGGCGCGGTGCTCGCGCTGGCCTTTTCACGCGACGGCAAGCGGCTGGCGGCCGGCCGCGAGGACCACAGCCTGACAGTCTGGGACATGGCAGCCGGCAAGGTCCTGGAGCACTGGCCTGACGAGGACGGCCCGATCCGGTTTCTGGGTTTTTGTCTGGATGGTGAAACCCTGGTTGGTTGTGAAGGCGACAGCGTCCTCTGGACCCAGCGACTCTCCCGGCCGTCTCTCCGGCGTCTCTTGCCCGGCACACGGATACCGCTGCACTCCGTGACGTTGTCGCCCGACGGCCGGATGCTTGCCGCCGGCGGTTGGAACTCCCCTGTCACGGTCTGGGACCTGGCCCTGGGGAGCCAGGAACGATCTTACCTGTCCCACAACCGCTTTGTGCGCGAGTTTGCCTTTGCCCCCAATGGCCGCTCGCTGATCCTCGGTTGCGAGGATCCCGAGATCCGGATCTGGAATTTCCGCGACCCTGCCGAGTCGACCGGCATTCTCAAGGGGCATCAAGGAGAGGCCCGAACTCTCGCGTTCTCTCCGGAGGGACGCTTTCTTGCTTCCGGAGGAGACGATCATCTCATCAGGTTCTGGGATCTGCGGAACGAAAAGGAATGCTTGACCCTGTCCGGTCACGATCAGACCGTCACCTCGATTGCATTCTTCCCCGGTGGCAAGCGGCTGGCCAGTGTAAGCATGGATGGGAGGCTCATCATCTGGGACCTGGAGAAACGTGGCGAGGACTCTTCCCCGACCCTGTGCCGGAAGACGGTTCTGCATCATTACGCCGGGCAGGACAGGAATTGCCTGCGCTCGGTGGCTGTCTCGTCGGACGGCAAACATCTGGCTGTGGGAGGTTCGCGGAGACCGATCGACGTCTGGGATGCGCGGTCGAACCAGGTTCAGCACAGGCTTGTCGGACACGACGGGGCGGTCCAGGCTTTGCTCTATTCTCCCAATCCGTCCGTCCTGGTCTCCGCCTCCTCGGATCGAACCGTGAGATTCTGGGAAGCCCGCAGCGAGTCACAGACCGATATCAAGCAACTCGACGGGCGGCTGAGAACCCTGGCGTTCTCGGAGACTGGCCTGCAATTGGCCACCGCCGGTGAGGACCGGGTCGTGACCATCTTTTCCATGGATAGCTGGAAGCAGGAGACCGTCCTCCAGGGCCATCCCCTCACGGTCCGATCCGTCGCCTTTTGCGCCGACCGGCGAACCTTGGCCTCGGCATGTGATGACGCGAAAGTCAGGCTCTGGGACCTCGACACACACCAGCTCGTGTACACACTTCAAGGACATCGTGACCGGGTGAATGCGGTCGCGTTCTCCCCTGACGGGCAGGTTCTGGCCTCTTGCGACCACAAGGGGGTGATCCGGCTCTGGCGGGCGCGGGACATGGAAGTTTCTCGACCGCTGGTCAAGTGATAATTGGTTCAACTTGTCCTCGCGTCGTCAGCCTGCAGCGGCCCGATGCGCTGGGACAAGACCGCGAGCCAGGCGACACGCGTCTCAGTTCGTTTCGCTTTGCGCCTGATACTTCTCGCCTCGCCCGGTCAAGAGCCAGTGGGGGTTGGCCCTGGTCAGCTCGAGGAAGCGAAGCATCGAAGGGGCCGGTATGGTACACCCATGCTCGTAATTGAGCCAGGTGCGGAAGGGGATTTCCAGGGCTTCGGCGATCAGCGGCCCGCCATGCTCACCGTACAGATCAATCCGGACCTCACGGATCCGCCGAGCCAGGTCATTCTTGATCAGAAGCCAGTCAGAGCTCGGAAAATGCTTGTCCATCTCAATGCTGACCCACTCGTGTTAGATGGTGTGTATGCGTGCCGTGGTGAGCTTGGGCAACCCCCAGATCTTTTCCTCATTATGTTGGCTCTGGCCCGATTGATCCAGAGTAAATGCGGCCTGGCCAAGAAACGTGTACATGCATCAGGGCACACTGGCTTGGTGTCCTCTTCGGGGAACATTGCGATGTCGGCGGCAAGAGAATGTGCAAAACGAATTGATTCATGAACAGAGGGCATTTTTTTCATGAAGTTTTGGTGTGACCAGACCGGGGCTGAGCGGTCGCGATAGTGGCCTGGTTCTCCAATCATAAGTTTTTACCATTTCCAGCCTTGCGGTTTGCCATGCCAGTCCGGGAGCGCCCTTCTGGAAAATCGCTGGCAAAAATCTTGAAGATTGTGACGCGGCGGCCGGGGGAATCCGGTTTATGAGGTCGACATGGGAATGAGGTGCTTTCCTGCCCCCCCAAGTTCCTTCGACGAACCTGAACTGATGGCTCCCGGCTGTTGAGGTCAAACGCAGTGTTGCCCACGCAAGAATGCATTGATCGGCTAGGAGTTCGGATTGAACAAGCCTTTATGCTACGGCGCAGTAAGTGGTATCGGGGATGTTCCACGTCCCGGATCTGGGCCGCGGCCGCGACGATCCTCTGGCAGGTCCACCAGGAGGATCCCGACATCCCGCTTGATCCCGAGTTGTTTGTCGCGGCGCAACCTCTGGCCGCGGCCTTCGCCGATCCCTGGCTGAGCTTGGCCCATCCCGACGCGGGCCGTCGCTATTACCGGAGTGTTCGTCGCATCATCCGACGGTTGCGAGCCGAGCTGAGACGGGAGATCGGACGTGCCGAGGACATGGTGCGAGGGGGGCTGGCGCTGGCCACGGTCCTGAGGTGTCGAGACCGTCGCCTCTCTCCCCTTGGTCTTTTCATCACCGCGCACCGAGCCGGTCGACCAGATCTTGCCGTTCAACTCCGACCAGGCGCCATCGCGCAACACCAAGGCTGTCCCCTCTATCGACTTGCAAGTCGGTCGTTCCTCTCCGCGGGACTGTACCCCGTGACCGACCCGACGCGGTATAGCGCGATGGTCGAAGATGCCCATGTTCGGACTCAAGAGGTTGTTTTGCTTAACTAAAAAGCCGAACATGATAATCATCCTTTGAGTTTGGACCTGTACCGATGATTCACACACCCAAGAATCGAATTGACTGTTGATCGAGGCAGATGAGCTGAAGTCACTATATGACCTCGCCGACCTAGAATCAGCGGGGCAGAATCGAACGTCTTGCCTTGGCCCCGAGCGCTGGAAAGCTCGAGCGTGATCGAAGGTTCTCTCGTCCCTGCCCGGATCGAGTCCGGGCTCCCAATCTCCTATTAATGCAAGTTGACCCCTTTCGCCCATCGGGCAGGAGTGCTCCCATGCGTATGCGCAGACAGTTCCAGCCGACCATCGAGCTCATGCCCCTTCGTCTGGCTCCCTCCACCATTGGAACCGCCCCCAACCCCATGAACCCACTCATCGTCCCTTCCACCCCTTGCCCCACGCTCATCGACCCGATGGATCCGCTTTCCACTCCGACCTTCAGCCCATCCGATCCCGCCTCGCCAGTCGGCCCTGGCTCCTATACTCCACCCTCGAGCGCCACCCCCACGATGCTTTGTTAAGCTGAGCGGCGGTGGCGGCCGAGCCGTCTCCAGTCTTTGTTTGGACCGTGCCATGCCTTCGGCCGCGGAGGGAAAAGAGCGGAGAAGAAGCCTGCCCCACGGACGCCGTGTAGCCATCGGCGTGCACGATTTGCCAGGTCCGTGGCGAGTCTCTCCTACTCGGGCTTTCTGCCGATCGCGTTCCCGGACGCGTGCGCGATGTTTGCCCTGGTCCGCACGTCGTCCCCGGGCAACCGGTGGAGATCGGCGACGGGACATCACCTCTGAGCGTGCTTTAATTAGGGTAGATGGAAGGAAACAGCCAGCTTGATCAGAAAAGTTTGAGCGGTCTCAACCGCAGTAACCCCCAGAAAATTCCTCCCAGACCTCCTGTTTTAGCCAATTCGCCCGGAAAAGCGCTGCTTTTTTCGGCCAGAGCATTTTCACGATCGGTCCTTCAGGCTAGAATCTGATGAGATCGGTGGGACTGGCGGGCGGAGGAGCTTTCTCTGGGTACATGGTCGGCTTCCGCTTCGGCATCACACCTCCCATCGCATCGGGGGAGGAAGTTCGCCATGACGATGCTGTCAGATTCCGGAATCCCCGCTGACCTCTCGCAGGTCTTGCTCGAGGCTCAGAATGGGAACCAGTCGGCCTGGGAAACGCTCTTTCGCGAGTGCTATCCCAAAGTCCGCCGAGCCGTCCGCCGCCGGCTCGATCGGTCGATGCGCTCGCTGTACGATTCGACGGATTTCGCCAGCGACGTGATGAAGAGCCTGGCGGCGAACTGGAATCAACTCAGTTTCCCCACCGTCGAATCCTTGATTGCGTTTCTGTCTCTTATGGCCGAACAGAAGGTGATCGACGAGTATCGCCGCCAGCACACCTTGAAGCGCGATGTCACGCGCGAACGACGACTGACTCCGAGCGATCCCGACTCTGCTCCGGTCCAGCTTCCCTCCGATGAGCCCACGGCCAGCCAGTTCGCCCAGGCCCATGAGATACAGCAGCGCCTACTCAACCGCCAAGATGAGACTGAACGCAACATCATCGAGCTCAGGCAACAGGGCTACTCCAATGCTGATATCGCCGATCTGACGGGTTGGAACATCCGCAAAGTTCAGCGATTTCTCCAGAACCTTAAAAACTCAATCGACGCTTGAGGGCGATCGTGACCAAGACCCTCCTCGCTGAGACTCCCCCCTTCCAGGGGCAGGCAGCCGTCGATCGACACGTCGCGCTGCTTTTGGAACAATGGCAGCGAGACGGGGAAGTCAACCTGCTGGAGTTCTGGCGCGATTGCCAGGCCGATCGGCCGGCAACGCCGGAGGATGAACTCGAGCTCCTGAGCGCCTTGATCAAGACCGATCTGCGCTGCAGGATCGAGCGCGGAATGTCAGTGGAGATCGAAGATTACCTTGACCCTTTTCCCGAACTGCGGAGGGGAAACAACCGGGTCATCAGTTTGATTTACGAAGAATACTGTCTCCGCGAGGAATGCGGTGAGTCGCCCGATACCGAGGAGTTCTGTCGGCGCTATGCTTCGTGGAAGAACTCCCTGGTCTGCCAGTTTCAGTTGCACCGGATGTTCAACCCGGCCGACGATCGGCAAGTTCCAACCGCCCGCTATCCCAAGCCGGGCGATCAATTCGAGGAGTATCACCTCATCTCCCTGATTGGCAAGGGAGGCTCCTCCCGGGTCTTCCTGGCCAGGGACCTCTCCCTGGGCGGGAAGCGAGTCGTGCTCAAGGTTTCATTGGACCAGGGACAGGAACCCAAGACCCAGGGGGTTCTCGACCACCCCCACATCGTCCCCGTCAACTCGGTCGTCTTTCAGCTCGAGGAAGGGCTGCGCGGCCTGTCCATGCCGTTCCGTCCGGGACTGCCGCTCGACGAAGTCCTGAGGCGGGTTGGTTTGGCAGACCCGCCGCGCTCTGCCATGACACTCTGGAATGTGCTCTTCGCGGGCGATTCGCCGTCCCTCTCGCCCCTCAGCCCGGAGCAACTGGCGGTGTTCCGGACCAAAGGACCATCAGGTGAAGGCTGGGCCGGTTTCCCCCGAACCGGCACGTACGCGGAGGGGGTGGCCTGGGTCGCCATGATCCTCGGCAGGGCCCTCCACTACGCTCACGGCATGAAGACGTTTCACCGCGACGTCAAACCGGGGAATGTGCTGTTGACATTTCAGCACGGACCTCAGTTGCTCGACTTCAATCTCGCGGAGTCACCCTACGCCGCGCAGCATGCCAAGTCCGCGGTGCTGGGGGGGACCTTGCCATATATGGCACCCGAGCAGATCGAGGCATTTCTTGACCCGGAATGCTGGGATCGGGTTGGCGCCCGCTCGGACATCTACTCGCTGGGGCTGGTTCTCAGGGAATTGCTCACGGGAGAGCCTCCCGACCTTCCCAACGAGCGACTGCGGCTTCCCGCCTCGATGCGCGACCTGCTGGAGCGTCGTCGTCGTCTCGTGACCGATGTTCGTCAGCTCACTCCTGATGTTCCCCACGCCCTCAATGCCATCGTCAAGTGCTGTCTTTGCTTCCGCCCCGAGGAGCGATATTCCAGCGCGATCGCCCTGGCCGACGACCTCGAGTGCTTCCTTGCCCGTCGGCCCCTGGTCGTTGCCGTCAACCCGTCGCGTCGTGAGCGCATGAGGAACTGGATCGCTCGCAATCGTCGCGGGCTGGTGCTCCATTCCATTTATCTCTCGCTGATCGTCTTCCTGGCGTTTCAGGTGGTCGCCCCCCATCTCAAACCAGATCCCGAGAAGACAAGCGCGTTCCAGAAGGCCATGGCATCCATCGATCAGCATCACTATCGAGAGGCCGTGGTCCCCCTCCGCAACCTGGTTTCCGAGTATCCCCAAGCTCCCATACCGCTTGCATATCTGGCAATCGGCCAGGCGAACTCCGATCGGCTGATGAAGAATGATGCCCAGGACTCGATGGAAAGGGTTCTGGCCCTCCCCGGAGCCAGGGACGCCCTCCTGGCATGGTGTCGCAAGCATCCCGCGCTTTCTGAACATTTCGTCGATTTCGCCCGCAACCAGATTGACCATCTCGCCAGGTTCAAACGAGACAGCGGAACGGCAGGGCCCTCGACCAAGGAGCAAGACGAGGAAGATAACCAGATCAAGCGGCAATATATCGAGACCATTCACCAGGTCCTCCAACTCGCGGCGGATGCCGGTTGCGACACCTTGGAATCGCAAGGCCAGATGGCGATCGCGGAGGAGTCACTGGGCCGGCTCGAGCCCGCCTACAATCGGTTGACCAGGCTGATTGACGCTGCACAGGCTCGCGGGGTAAATGGCGACCGTGTCAGGTTTCTCGACTGGATCATCCAGCGAGCGCGGATCACCGTTCGATGGTCGGCCGAAGTTCAAGCGAAGGGTAGCCCTGCCGACCAGCAGCGGCTCATCGAGTTGCTCCTCCGCTCGCGTGCCGATCTCGATCAATGCGGGGATGCCATGTCGGTGCTCGCCAGAGAGTCCGTCCCGTCCGCGAATGCCGATGCCAAGGGAAGCGTCTACCAGTACTACTGGATCTCAACCGAGGTCTGGCTGGCCCTGGGCCACGCGCAAAGTTCGCGGGGAAAAGAGGCCGAGGCAGTCAGGGCATTCACGAATGCCAGCGCCGACTTCAAACGCCTCGATGACTACGGCCGATCCAATTTCCCCGATCATCCGGCAATCATCCGCTCGTTGCGTCAGCGTGTCAGGGCTGTAGCCGGTGTTCGGTGAACGACTATCCCGCATTTCCTCCCTGACCATGCTCACTACTTGGCTCGCTCCAAGTGCGGTAGCGTGTACTACGCTTGAGACAGAAAGATCTCGTTGCGGGATGAACCATTGCCGCTCGACTGGAATCGAGGAAGAGAGATGACCGATCTGATCACGCAACTCTGGAGTGCCCTGCGCGACGCGGGCCTGCCCGAAGTGATGCTCTACCTGCCCGATGGGTCGGCCTGCCGCTGCCACTGGAACGACACCTCGCTGGTCGGTACCACCCGGGTGGCACTCCTGGCCGATCAAGACCGGAAAATCGTCCGGATCATGCCCATCGCCGAATGCAAAGGGATCGGCATCGCCAGCCCCAAGGGGACCGATCCCATGGGCTACCGTCCCGTGGTCCAAGAAAAGCTGACCGAGCGCTTCGGCAACCAGGAATCCACCTCCCAGCCATCCTGAATCGGCTCCGCGGAGTGAGCACCGGCTACGACTGCGACCGCGGGTGATATCTTGCGTGGACCTGGCGCAGCCGGCTCAGCTCGACCCTGGTGTAAATCTGGGTCGTGGCAATCGAGGCGTGTCCCAGCATCTCCTGGACCGCGCGCAGGTCCGCCCCGCCAGCGAGCAGATGGGTGGCGAAGCTGTGCCGCAATGTGTGTGGGCTGACGTCAGCGTTCAAGCCGCAGGCTTGCGCGTGCTGCTTGACGATCCACCAGAGGCCGATCCGCGAAAGGGGCCGTCCCGTTCTCGAAACCAGGATGGTCCTCGTCTCGGGGTGTTTTGAGGTCAAAAGCGGACGATCCGTCGCCAGGTAAGAGGAGATCGCGGCGATTGCCCGCGATCCCAACGGCACCCACCGCTCCTTGTCGCCTTTGCCGACACAACGCGCCAGGCCCGTCTGGAGGTCGAGGTCTGCCGGCTTGAGGCCGACGACTTCCGAGGCACGGCAGCCGGTGGCGTAGAGCATTTCCAGAGCCGCCCGGTCGCGACGGCCCAGCCGGGTCTCCGGACTGGGCGATTGCAGCAACCGGTCGACGGCCGATGGACCCAGAACAGTGGGCAGCCGGTCCCAGACAGCCGGCGCCGTCAGAAGCTTGGCCACGTTGTCCGACAGCTTGCCCTCGAGAACGAGGAACCGGAAGAAGGTGGACAGGCTGGCCACGTGCCGGCCAATACTGCTGGGAGCCAGTCCAGAACGGCCAAGTTCTTCCACATAACCGCTCAAGGTCGCAATGTCCAACTGCTTGAGTGGACCGGGAGCCTGGGCTCTGCGCCAGCGCAGGAAGTGCATCAGGTCGGAGCGATATGCCGCGAGCGTGTGCGGGGAGACGCCGCATTCCGCCATTAGGTAATAGAGAAACTGTCCCACCGGATCGCGATCGGGTTCGGGACGATAGGCAGGGTTCCTCATGAGTCAGCAATCACTCCTCCATCGATCGATGGCGCGATGCCGTGGATCGGCACAGGACACGCATAACCGTCATCGGCTCTTGTCCCAACCCGCTCCATTCTGGTCGGCAGTTCAGGAGTAGTTCGCTTGATCTTCAGCACCGACCAGTGAAATTCCAAGCAATCACTCATTGTCCACCGCGGCTGGCGCGCCGCGGACCTCGCCAGCGAGGCTCGAACCGGGTATAGTCATTGGTTCGGTCACGGTGAGCGTTTCCTGGAGAGGCTTCTTCCCGATGCAGAGTTCGAGTCCCGAATCCACGGTCGTCACGTCTCCCCGTGTGACCATTCTTCCCACCTTCGGCGGCCCTCATTTCGCGCTGGCGGTCCTGTTCGGCATGAACCTGCTGAACTACATCGACCGCTACTCGTTCTTCGCCGTCGGCACGCAGATCAAGTCCGCCTTCGCGATTGATGACTTCTGGTACAGCGTGCTGGGCGTGGCCTTCATGGCCGTGTACACGGTGGTCTCGCCCTTCATGGGCTTTCTGGGCGATCGCTACCATCGCCGGATGCTCCTGGCCGGCGGGGTGGGACTCTGGAGCCTGGCCACGGTCGGGACCGCGTTTTCTGGCGACTTCCACCAAATGTTTTTCTGGCGGGCCCTGCTGGGTGTGGGTGAAGCCACCTACGGCGTCATCGCGCCGGCGCTGCTTTCCGACCTCTTTCCCGTGGAACGGCGGGGCCGGGCCATGGGGCTTTACTACCTGGCGCTGCCCTTGGGCGGTGCGCTGGGCTACGGCATCGGGAGCTGGATCGGCCAGGAGTTCGGCTGGCAGAAGGCATTCCTGGTGGTCGGATTACCGGGCATCCTGGCGGCGCTCGCGGCACTGGTGATCGTCGACCCGGGCCGGGGCGCCTCGGAGGGACTGAAGCTCAATTCCAAATCCGACCGGCCCAAGTTTCATGATTATCTGCATATCTTTTACATACCAACATTTGTTCTCAACACCGCGGGCATGGCGGCCGTGACGTTCACCACCGGCGCTCTCGCGGTCCACGGAGCGAACTTTTACCAGATCGTCCGCGGGATGACGATGAAGGAGGCTGGCACCTCGATCGGCCTCTTGACGGCCGTCGCCGGCCTGCTCGGCATCGCACTGGGAACGTTCCTGGCCGACCTCTTTCACAAGGTGACGCGGCGGGCGTACCTGCTGCTGGCCTGTTTCGTCGTGGCCGCCGCCGTCCCCTTGGGAATGTTCGCGATCCTTCAGCCCAATCGGGTGCTCTCGCTGTCCGCACTCTTCGGCGCGATGGTCCTCCTATCCATGGTTCTCGGCCCGTGCAACACGGTGATCGCCAACGTGGTACCGGCTGACCGACGGGCATCGGGATATGCCGTGTACATCTTCTTGATCCATGTATTCGGCGACATCAGCTCTCCGCTCATCCTGGGCGCGATCTCGATCTTCTTTGGCATGCCCCGGGTCGCTCAATCGTTCATCGGCCGATTCTTTACGAGGATCGGCGCCGCGCCGGTGGGCCACGAAAATCTGACTGTCGCCATGCTGGTGGTCGGGCCCGTGCTGACCCTGGGGGCGGTCCTCTTCCTGATTGGATCGCATTTCCTCCAGAGGGACGAGGGGAAGATCTACCACCCGGACGAGGAGATCGCCGGAGAATCGGTCGTATTCCACTGATTGGTCCCGGACCCAGGTTTCACGGATCGGCGCGCCTTGACCTTGAGGCCGCCGCGTCTTGCTCAGTGCCGCCAGAGCGCCAGGACGATCTCCAGCGCGATGAGGACGACCACGGTGACTTCCAAGGTCTCCATGCGCAGGCCGCCGGCCTGGTGGATCAACAGGTCGTACACGTCGCCCACCGTCTCCAGTTTGCGGCGGATCGACTGTTGCCAGCCCTCAAGGTGAAATCGCGTCGAGGCCAGGTCGAAGATCCGGGACAGGTAATGGTCGCCGATCAGCTTGAGGGCATTGTCGACGCGCTCGAACAGGCTGGTGGCCTCGAGTTCCAGCTCGCGCACCTGGCGCATCGCGGCGCCATGATTCTTCCACAAGCCAAACGGCGAGCGGCCGCGACGCTCCGGGCGGATCAAGCGGTAGGCGGCCTCCAGCCGGTCGTCGAGCCGGTCATCGATGTGTCGGAATTCCAGCAATTGAACATTGGCGAACTCGATGACCTGAAGCGTATCCGCGCAATCGGAATCGGCCACGAAGCCGGCCGCCCAGTCGAGCACCACGACGTCGGTGGGCGTGTACGAAAGCGCCAGCTTGGTGGCCTCTTCGATCTCGCCCTGGCTCAGGGGTTCCGACTCCAGTCGGACCAGGCCCGCGACCCAGTCGGCGTGATCCGTGAGCCAGCCCTCGCGGCGGTCGCTGAGCTGGAACACAACGTATTCCTCGCTCATCGCGCTCTCTGAGAAGTCGTAGACGGCGGGACGAAACCGGTTGATCCAGGGGGCCAGCAGCAGTCGTGCGGCGTCGTTCAAT